>JAHAWU010000192.1 GCA_018383815.1 Candidatus Jordarchaeia archaeon
TCGAGGAGTCCCACGAAGTCCGCCCTCTTCTGCATTTCTTCGTTGGGGCAGACGATTCTAAACCTGCTGGTTGGGGTTGACGCTTCCCCCAATCTTCTTTCGGGGGGTGCGTAGTCGACCTCGATGAGCACACAATTGTTTTTCAAAATCCACCTGGTTTAAGCTAAACAATCTAACCTTTAAAAACCCATCACTCTAAGCCCGAAAATGTCCATATGAAGCGGTAGTGAGCATTTTGTATATGTATACATAGATGTTTTTGTTTGCGGCTAAGTGAAGAGCATGCAAGCTTTCACCAAGTTCTAAATAGAAGTTGAGCAAAACAGTTGCGCGAACTAAACATCAAAAATGCATATCTCCTATTTTATGTTCGAATCTTTCTCGAAGCTTATCTATTCGATGTAAATGCGTTTAGCTAAATTACTCTCTTCTTGTATGGTGTCCATGAGTTCTTTTTCTGCCTTTTTTACTTCTTCCAGTTTTGCTTTTGTTCTTGGTTTGTCTGGTACTGCTGAACAACTTGCAGTTTTGATGCAGGAGGCTTCGTATGTTCCGATTTTTTTGGCGGTACCTTCTATTTCTAACTTGTCTAGACCTATTAAGGGGCGGAATACCGGTAGATGTGTAGCTTCGTTCAGAACCATTAGGTTATCTAATGTTTGGCTAGCTACTTGTCCCAGGCTCTCTCCGGTGATGATGCCTTTCGCGTTCTCCTTTTCAGCTATAATGGTAGCTACTCGGTAAAAGGCTCTTTTGCAGAGGAGGCAAGTCAGCCTACGAGGCGCCTGAGTGATGGCCTTTTCGAGAATTTTACCATGGGGAACTATATAAATATAGAATTTGTCTTGAGTAGCATATTCTCTTAGAATTTTGATTACACTCATTGTTCGGTTATAGTTAGATTCATCCGTGTATGGCGTGTTGTCAAAATATATGGGAACTACTTTACATCCGCGTTTCATCATCAGCCACATTGCTACTGGGCTGTCTATGCCCCCCGAGAAGAGAGCAACCATCTTCCCCTCACTATTATAAGGTAAGCCACCTGGTCCTGGGAAGACTTCGTGGTAAATGTAAGTCTTTTTCTCTCTAACCTCTATAAAGATGCATTTGTCTGGTTGGGTCAGATTTACCTTAGTGTTTAGATTCCTAGTTCTAGCAAGAATTACTTCTCCAACCTTTTTCTCAACATCAATGGAAGTGAAGCTGTGGGTTCCCACTCTCCTAGCACGTATTGCAAAGCTGTCATTGGGTTTGATTAGAACATCAGCCACCCTTTCAGAGAGACGTATTATCTCATCCATTTCCGAGGACGTAACCAGAACAGGACTTGTAGAAACAACGCCAAAAACACTAGAGAGCACTTGCGCCACCATTCTGGGAGAATCGCTACTCAAAAAGATTCTACCCCTCTCCCGAAAGATACTATCATAAGGTACCTTTTTCCTGTTAAGCATCCACTTTATGTTTCTAATCAAAACATTTTCCATAAACCTTCTGGTAGACTCACTTTTAAGTGACAGTTCCCCGTAACGCACAAGCACCGCCTTTTTCCACCCATTAAGAATTTCAATAGGAGACTCCACCAACTTGTTCTGAAGCATTCTCCAGCCACCCAACATACAATTTTTGGAGAGTACACGCTTGAGGAAAGCAATCCGTATAAAGAGAAACCATCAATTGCTTTAAAATATATGGAAAAAAAGGGTAAAAGAGGGCAGGAAAATTATTCCGTTTTCGGCAAACTTGTACACTCCCTCTTATAGATTTTCCCAATTACGGATTGTTTCATCTACACGAATCTGCTATTCTGAAAACTTATGTGAGGTTGGCTTCTACTCAACAACATACTTCAAAAAAAATGGGAAATCCAAGCTTCGGGAGGGAATTTAATGCTTAATTAAGTCCAAGCTTAAATCTAAGGCTCTTATGGAGTGAATTATATAGCCCATAGATATAATGTCCACATCCAGAGCCATGTACTTTTCAACATTTTCTGGAGTGATTCCCCCAGATAATTCAATTAGAACCTTTTCTCTTAATCCCCTCTTTTCTAATATTTCTAGTGCCTTCTTTGCTTCCTCTGGGGACATGTTATCAAACATTATTATATCTGCGCCGGCATCAGCTGCCTCAAAGGCTTGGTCGGCGTCCACAACTTCTACCTCTATTTTTTTGGTAAAACTACTCCTCAACCGGGCTTGAGATACCGCCCTTCTAACATCACCTACTATGCTTAAATGATTATCTTTAATTAGAACCATATCGTCAAGACGGAAACGATGAGTGTCACCTCCGCCCAGAGCTACGGCTTTTTTCTCAAAATATCTGAATCCAGGTGTAGTCTTGCGGGTGCAAGCTATCCTAATTTTTGGGTTAATTTTTTTTGCCAGATCCACAATTTTAGAGGTTTCAGTTGCAATTCCGCTCATACGCATCATAATATTTAGAGCAGTACGCTCCCCAAGAAGAATAGACTTGGCGGGGCCTGTCAACTCAGCCACAGTTTGGCCCTTAGTAACTCTCTCCCCATCTTTAACCAGAGGTTTAAAATCCACATTTAAAATTTTATAAATTATCCCTGCCTCCTCTACACCAGCAATTATGCCGTCTCTTTTGGAAATTATTCTCGCCTCAGCTATGGTTTCTTCAGGGATGAGCGCATTTGTAGTAATGTCTCCCCACCCCAAGTCTTCTTCCAGAAACTCTAACATTTTTCTCTCCAGCAATTTATCAATAATCAGAGACGTGACCTCCCGAAAATTTATTTCTCTCTATTCCCTAATTGATGTATTAGGTCAATAACGGTTTGTATGGCGTCTAGGTTGGAAATCTTTTTCTGAACCCACTTTATACGATTTCTATATTGTGAATGATTCAATACTTCCTCTACATATTCTAACATTTTACTCTTTGACAGTTCGTTTTGTTGAATAACTTTTGCGATGCCCATACGTTCTGCAGACTTTGAATTTTCCTGGTGCTCTGTGTGGGCAGGTGTTGGAATGAGAATAGATGGCTTACCGTAATACATGGACTCTGCTAAGGTGTTATGCCCTGACCTAGATACTAAAAGATCGCAGGCCTTAATCAAAGAGTACCTGTCTGTGACCCAATTATAGATACGCAGACTATTTTTTTCTATGAAGGTGTCTGGTTTATCTGGTTTTCCCAGGGTCATCACAATATTATACTTGGCAGGAAACTGGCTGAAAATTTCTTCGAGCTTGATTGCCAGAAGCTCCCTCTCCCTCTTTGTTCCTGAAATCCCAACATAGATGAGTGGGCGACTATCGAACCCCAGTTTGCTTCTCAACACTTCCTTACTGGGTAACTGGTGTGGTGGTCTTTCAATCACTTGACCAATAAATTTCACCTTATTCAAAAGCTTCTCTGGAACTTCAAGACTAGATTTGAATATTGTATAGGGTGGTGGAAAGTCTGGAACAAGAATTTTAGTACTTCTATTCCAAAGCAGGTGAGTAAAATAAAGAATAACCCACTCCGCAAAATGCTTCAGTTTCTCCTTAAATTTGCTGAGGCGCTTTTTATGTGGTACCAGCAACTTAATTTGATGCAGCAACAAAATGCAAGGTATTCTCAGAAGCCAACAAGCCAAGACTGTGGATAAACGCGAATCAGAAACAGCCACATCTGGCTTGAAACGTCTTAAAAGCTTGATTTCAGATATGTACTGTTTCAAAAAAATCCAAACATATTTGGGCCACTGAATGCTTGTTCTAAGCATTTCAATAGTTCCATCAAGGCTTTCAACTAATCCCATCTTGGGCACCCGGGTTACAGGTATACCTGCCGCCTTAACAAAATCTACCGCGTCACCGTAAGTCGAGAAGAGAACCTCATCGCCATTGTTTACGAGTTTCTTAGCAATAGGAACACAACGACCCGCATGTCCAAGAGCCATACCGTTGGGTGAAAAGTACACTTTCATTTTAAGAACCCCCGTAAATGCCCTATTTTGTCAGAGGGCGCTCTACTATCTTGCCTCGGGGGCTCTCTTCTTCATAGACGATTCCCTCAAAACAATAGACTTTTGTTTTTTTGTCACACCACGAATCTGGTGAGAGGCCCGCCTTAATGCAGCATTCACAAAGAAATTCTTCTTCGTCCCAATTCCAGTCTACAGGAACTTGGGGCAGGAGCAAACCTTTATAGGGTCCCCTTTCTATGATTAAACCATGTTTTCCCACCTTAATCCTGGAAGGATACTCCTTTGGATCCTCCACTTCTATTAGGGTTGGCGGCGTCAAAACGGTGACCTCAACCACTATATTATCCAACTCCCTTTCCGTAACAGGGGGAAACCTGGGATCCATGGTTGCAGAACTAATAGCCGCCTCAATGGTTGCTTGGGCCAAAGGAAAGTGCGGTAGGGGAAAGCCTATACATCCCCGTAGATGCTTTTCTCCCGTTGGGGTGACGGTGCTGAGGGTCACAAAAACACCACTCTTTTCAAGCAGCTTCGCTGGGGTGTCTTTAGGAACCTCAATCTTTACATTTTCTTTGACGTAAGTTTCGAAGGCTCTGCGTGCCAGTTTAACCAAGAATTGTCCTTCTTCAAGAGTCATTCCTACCAGTCCTCTTAAAACAGAAAAGGAAAAATTACATAAGCAATTTACTTAAGTTTCATTGGTAATACAGATAGAAAAGTTTTTCCTTAATACTTAAACATCCAACCTGGAAAAATGATAAAAATAAACTTTTTAAAACCGATTACCTTCACTGCTGGCGCAATGTAATGTGTATGTATTTTTTGTTTTGGGGTATGTAATTTTTGTTGTGGGTCCTGTTTTTGGGGAGGCTTCCTAAGCCTCCTTCTCCATTTTTGAGCCCTAAAATGTTTTTTTGAGGGAACATTTTTACATACCCCACAAAATCAAAAATACATACTTACTACTTTGCGCCTTTTTTGCTGAGAAGGCGCCTTAAATATGTGGGTTGTTGGGATAGTTCGAAAAGAATAAAATCGTGCTCGAACCCATCCCAATAGTGGTGGACATCCATGTCCAAATTCACGATTG
>JAHAWU010000050.1 GCA_018383815.1 Candidatus Jordarchaeia archaeon
TAATTTTAGCAATATCGTTACATTCGGGTATAGTATAGATTTTGCGGTCAGGATACATTTCACGAATCCTGTCTAAGTTCTCTTCAATTGTGCAAGGCCCAACGATTAAAATGTCCCCGGGCAGAAGATTGTCCAATTCGTCCCCACCAACACCCTTACCTGCAATAATGTTAAAGCCGCCCTCACCTTTAAAATCGTACCAGAAATAGAGAAGGGCCAATAACGTGTTTCCATAGCAGCCCTCAACACAGGCTATCTCCCTCCCTTTAACGAAGCGAACCTCGCTGGGGCAGTCCCTACATGGGGTACATGGGAAACGCTCCCTGAAACGCGAAATATCACCAATAACCTCAATATCTTTAAGGTCACCGATCCCTAATCCCTGCTCCGCGGCAAGCTTAACGTGTTTCACCTCTTCAACATCATAACCCAGGATTTTCGCACCTACCGTATCACATGCGACCACATCATTTGAAGCAATAAAAATATTCATTGGAACCACACACTCCGAAAGCAAAGTCTCAGGCGGAAAATGGCCAAACCTGGTGGCAGTAATACCCTCAATGATTGTAAAATCCGGACGAATAAACTTTACAGTATCCACAAGCTTCTGATGCAACTTATAATTATGATTCACAAGCTTATCACAATCATAAAGAAGCCCCTGAAAACACTTAATGCCCAGCGTAACAGTAGTCTCCCAATGCGTCTTAAGCTTAGGAATATTAATCAGAACATTTCTACCCTTCCTACGAATAAGAGTATCGTATAAAATCTCAGGAAACTTAGTAGGAATACGCTCATCACCCATCTCCACCATAACCGGCTTCTGCTCATCCAAGTACAGATTCTCACCCCCATTTGCCTCAACTATTCTAGCAATACCACTGACCTCAGCAACCATACGAGTAAAATTTCCCTGAGTAGAATTCTCCATCACGTAAACCTTATCCCCTGTAAATTCCCTAGCAATACTAATCATCTCACCTATAACCCTAGGATCAGTGTACATTACCTTACCAAAGTGGACACCATTATACTTTATGAAAACCTTAGAATCAGGCTTAACAAACTCCTCAACGCCACCAAAAACATCAAAAACTCGAAACAAAGACTCTCTAATATCCGAAACATCCTCAACAACAACCCTAGCCTTCACAAAACCACCCCGAAAACAAATTACCAACAAATACGAGATGCTAATACAACTTGCTTCACAACCAATAAATAGTTATTTGCCAAGACTCGAAACCATCTAGATTCCAAAAATTTTCATCCACCTCTGAAGGGAAACACTACAACATCCAAATTTTAAATAATCAAGGTTACCAACTCTCAAGGAGTCAAATTGCTTCCTATTTAGGAATCAGACCCTCTCTAGACCAACCCTTATCGTAGGGAGTGCCAAAGAACCATTTAACCCCCCGCGATTTTATAAACCACCTTCAATTCCTTTTCTCGTACTCATCATAATATATTCCCGCAAGCCAACCAGCCACATTGTTCTCCCTTTAGTACTTGGAACCAAAAAAATACCACTTACCCGTAGCCCTATCCTCACCATCAATCTCTATCAAAGGGTTAAGCAACATATGGATGATGTAGAATGGTTCGGTTATGCCTTAAAAAGGGGAGTTTTTAAAGCTCCTTTCGCAATTTAGAGCCTTATGAGGGAAACGGAACCGAATGAATCTACATCGCCCAACATATGCACACTAAATGAAAGCACCCCAAAAACCACTTTTACATAAAAGTTCCTTATCTCTTACCGACCCTTAGCACTACCAAAAGATCCAAAATCAACAAAAGCATCCCTCAGCAAACACCTCCCTCAAAAGCAAATGCTGACACGAAGAATCCTCATAATATCCATCCACATAATAGCAATACTTAGCCTTCAACTTTTTAATTTCCTCAACATCCTCCAACATAACAAACACCCCAAAAATTCCAGACAGATTAAATCACCTAATAATTAATTTTCACACTATTTTAAATTATCTAAAAATAGAAAATTAAATTAAGAACCAAAACACTCTAAACAATAACCAAAAAAGGAGGCATAAAAGTGAAAAAAGCACCAAGCGAAAAGGTAACAGACTACAAAATCAGCCAACTAGGAATAGTGGTAAAGGACATGGAGAAAACAGCAAAATTCCTCGAAAAACTAGGAATAGGACCGTTCCCCACAATAGAAACAGAAGTACCAGGTGGCAAAGTGAAAATCGGCATATACCAGCAGGGAGACCTACAAATCGAGCTAATCCAACCCCTAGAAGGAGACACAATACACTCCAAATGGCTCAAACAAAAAGGAGAAGGACTCCACCACGTAAGCTACCACTGCAAAGACATTGAAAAAGAACTAAAAAACCTACAAAAAATTGGAGTAAAAATCCTCGACAGAGGAGAAATCTTCGGAGTAAAATGGGCCTACCTTGACACACAAGAAAAATGCGGATTCATACTAGAACTAGGACAATGGCCAGAAGGATAAAAAACTAAACAATTAAAAACACACATATTCAGCTTCAACAAAAGTTGCACACAATTCTTAAATAATAACTCAGTAGATAACCAACCTAACAACACACCACCCTCAAGGGCGACAAGAATGGACTGGAACCAAATTGAAAAAAAATGGCAACAAAGATGGAAACAGGCCAAAATATTCCAAGCAGACCCCCCACCAAAAAATAAAAGAAAAGCTAAACATTCAAAAGGAAAACTATTTACATTCCCCTACGCATATATGAACGGACCGTTACATATAGGTCATGCCTTAACCTGTTTGCGTGTGGATATTTACGCTCGTTTTAAGCGTATGCAGGGTTATAATGTGTTGTTCCCGTTTGCTTTTCATTATACGGGGGAGCCCCTAGTGGGTGTAGCTAAGCGTATTGCGGAGGGTGATCAGAAGCAGATTGAAATTTTGGTTAGGAGTGGTGTGCCACGAGAAGAGATTAGCAAATTTACGGATCCTAAATATATTGGTGATTATTATCGGGCTGAGGCTATCGAAACGGTGGATCGGATTGGTTTTAGTGTTGATTGGCGGCGTCAGTTTACTACTGTTGATCCTCCTTATAATAAGTTTATTGAGTGGCAGTATTGGACTTTGCGTGATAAGGGTTATGTGGTTTTGGGTAGTCATCCGGTGGTTTGGTGTCCTCGTTGTTTGTCGCCTACTGGTGATCATGATCGCTTGGTGGGTGAGGGTGTTTCTCCCATTGAGTATACTTTGTTGAAGTTTGAGTGTGATGGTGCTTTTCTTATGGCTGCTACTTTGCGTCCGGAGACTGTTTTTGGTGTTACGAATATGTGGTTGAATCCGGATGCGGTTTATGTTCGGGCGCGTGTTGATGGTGAGGTGTGGATTGTTAGTAGGGAGGCTGTTCAGAAGCTTAGGGATCAGTTGCATGTGGTTGAGGTTTTGGAGGAGTTTGAAGGGCGTAGGCTTATTGGTAAGTTTTGCAGGAATGTGGTGGTGGGTAGTGAGGTTCCCATTTTGCCTGCTTCTTTTGTTGATCCGGGTAATGCTTCAGGTGTGGTTATGAGTGTTCCGAGTCATGCTCCTTTTGACTGGGCAGCTATTGCTGATTTGCGTAGGAATCCTGAGGTTCTTAGGGAGTACGGTATTGATCCAAGTATTGTTATGGGGTTGGAGCCCATTTCTTTGATTGAGACTGAGGGGTTTGGTGAGCATCCCGCCGTAGATCTTGTTGAGGCGGCGGGTATTAAGAGTCAGAAGGATAAGCGGTTGGAGGATATCACTAAGGAGGTTTATCGGAGGGAGTTTCATAAGGGTATTCTCAAAAAGGTCACTGGTAGATATGCGGGGCGGGGTGTTGCCGAAGTTAAGAAGGAGTTAATTGCAGATTTTGTGAGTGAGGGTAAGGCGAGTAGTTTGTGGGAGACTGCGGAGCCTGTGGTTTGCCGTTGTAATACGCGTACTATTGTGAAGATTTTGGAGAATCAGTGGTTTTTGAAGTATAGTGATCCGGAGTGGAAGGCGCGGGTTAGAGAGCTTTTGGAGCGTATGATAATTGTTCCGGATGAGGCTAGGAGTGCTTTTGAGTATACTGTGGATTGGTTGGAGGATAAGGCTTGTGTGCGGCGGAGTGGCTTGGGTACTAGGCTTCCTTGGGATCCAGATTGGATTGTGGAGACTTTGTCGGATTCTACGGTTTATATGGCTTTTTACACTGTTGCTAAGCACATTTATGGTTTGGGGATTCCGGCGGAGAAGTTGACTCGTGAAGTTTTTGATTATATTTTTTTGGGTAAAGGAAATGTGGAGGAGGTTGCTGGGAGGAGTGGTTTGGATGAAGAGTTGTTAGAGGATATGAGGGATGAGTTTGAGTACTGGTATCCTGTCTCTCTTAGGAATTCGGCTAAGGAGTTGATTTTTAATCACTTGACGTTTTTCTTGTTCCAGCATGTGGCTATTTGGCCGGAGGATAAGTGGCCGCGGATGGTGGGGGCCAACGGTATGATTCAGATTGAGGGGCAGAAGATGAGTAAGTCGCGGGGAATTTTTATTACTCTTAAGGAGGCTTTGGACCAATATAATGCTGATCCTACTCGTTTTGAGTTGGCGTATTCGGCTGAGGGATTGGTGGATCCGGATTGGCGGGCTCAGGAGGTTGTGAGTCTCCGTAGACGGTTGGAGTTGCTTTATGATTTTGCTACCAATCTACCTGAGACTAAGCCTTTGGATAGGGATATTGATCCCTGGCTTTTGAGTAGGGTTCATAGGCATATTAAGGCGGCTACTGAGTATTATGAGGTTATGAGGAATCGCTCTGCTCTTCAGGAGGGATTTTTCGACCTGTGGAATGATATCCGCTGGTATATGAGGCGTACTGAGGAATATTCAGATGTTTTAAGGAAGGCTGTGGAGACCATGATTCTTCTGGTGTCTCCTGTGACTCCTCATATTTGTGAGGAGATTTGGGAAAGAATTGGCCACAAGAGGTTCATTGTTCAGGAGCCTTGGCCGACTTATGATGAGAAGTATTTTGATGAGGAGTTGGAGCTTCGGGAGAAACTCATAAGCGACACCATTGAGGATATAAAGGAGATTCTCAAGGTTACCAGAATTGAGAAGCCTTCCAAGATTACTCTTTTTGTGGCTCAGAGTTGGAAGTACAAGATTTTAGCGGAGTCCTTAAAGAATAGGGAGGATTTGATAAAGAGAGTTATGGCTGATGCGGAGGTTAAGAAGCAGGGAAAAGATGCTGTGAACTATGCGCAAAAGTTGCTCAAGAATCCTCGCCATGAGATGCTTACTCAGGAAATAGAATTTCAGACTTTATCTGAGGCGGCAGAGTTCTTGGCTAAGGAATTTGGAGCTAAAGTTGAGGTTCTGAGGGCTGAGGAGTCGAAACATGAGAAGGCCAGGATGGCTGAACCATTAAAACCAGGAGTTCTCATCGAAACCTAATGTTTTTGTGTAGATAGTGTGTTGTGATCTATTTTTACCTAGTGGGAGGAGACGCGGGTTTTTATTTTTGGGTTCCTATGGCCAAGTTACTGTTTTGGGGACTTCGGGTAATTTTTCGCCAATGTATTTTTTGATTTTTGGGGGCCAGTCGTCATAGTTGAATCCGTGTCTTATTAGGGTTACGTATGCGTAGCGAGATGGGCCCATTCCTACGCATCCGGTGTATACTGTTTTGCGGGTTTTGTCTCGGAAGTGGAATCTTTTTGCGTAAAAGTCAGTGTGTACGTGGAAGCTGGAGATTTCTAGTTCGGCTTCGGGTCTACTTTTGGTTTCGAAGGGGAGTATTACGGTGAGGTCGTAGGTTTTCACGAATTCTTCCTCTTTATGTTCTTCGGCGATTCCGGCGTGTTCAAGGTATACGGCGGTGGTTGCGTCTATTCGGTATTCTAGGTCCAAGTCTTTGTCTATCATGGTTTTAGCTTTTTCGAGTATTTGGTCTCTTATTTCTATGCATTTTTGGGGTGGTGCCATGTATACGAATTCTATTCTGTGGAACTCGTTTAGGCGTTCTAGGCCTTTTAGTCCTCCCCCTTCCCACCTCCAGGTGGGTCCATTTTTGTCGTAGAATTTTATGGGGTTTTTCTCAAGTTCTTCTACGTCTACTATTTCTTGGGCGAATAGTTCGTAGAAGGGTTCACATTGGGCGTATGCTAATCCAAACATGGGGGGGCGGAGTTTTTTCTGGAGTAATTCCACGGGAGGAGTGCCAGTTATTTCCACGTAGTCTAGTATTTCCTCGAATTCCTTGGGGTCTCGGGATATTGGGGGACAGGCCCATATTATCTCATTTGCTATTCCGAAGTGCCCCTTTTTCATCTCAACTTCTAGTGGAATTAGTCGGGGAAGCATAACTTCTTGGAAGCCTAGGGGCTTTGCGATGTCATCAATGATTATGTTTTCTATGGCTCTGATAAGAGCAGCATAGGGGGGCAGTATCTGCCATATGCCCGCTCCCGGGAACTCTTTAACCCATCCTAATTTAACCGCAGCTTCGGTGGGGTCTTCTCTTAACTTGTATTTTTCCAGGCCTTTGTTGCTTCTTTCAACGGTGCGTGTGTACTCCGCTTTTCCGTGAACATATTGAGCCGTAATTTTCTCCTCGAGACGCCGCAGTAGGCGGTCGGGGTAGTTTCTTTTGAGTTCACTCTCATCCATTTCCACCATA
This sequence comes from Candidatus Jordarchaeia archaeon, assembly GCA_018383815.1. Classification (GTDB taxonomy): domain Archaea; phylum Asgardarchaeota; class Jordiarchaeia; order Jordiarchaeales; family Jordiarchaeaceae; genus Jordiarchaeum. The sequence continues at coordinate 6,672 of JAHAWU010000050.1, forward strand.
GTTATGGTGGCTGTTTTATCCTTGATTTCTAATTCTTTGGTGAAGGGTAGGGTTACTGGCTCTAGGGGTGTTTTTTCAAGTTGGGTTTCAATTCTGTACTTGGTGGCGACAGATTTCCGAATACCCGTGTGATATTTTGATCCTAGAATATTGGATAGTACGTTGGAAAGTCTGAGTAGTGCGGTGTGTGCTCTAACGTATCTGCCGCTAATTATCTGCAGTTCTATCTTATCCCCTTTGAGAGACCACTTGGTTACTTGTGCCCCTTCAGATTCTTTTCCTTTGGGCGCTCCTTTTTTAAGTAGTTTTTTGTTGGCTTCCTCGAAGAAGGCTTCTAATTCGCTTTGGGCTTCCTCAGGAAGAACACCGCTCAATTCGAAATAACCATCCAACTCCAAGTGCAACATTTCCACCTCTTTAGTAGGGGAGGCCTAGTAGGCTACTATGCTGGAAAAAACGTAGGCTTTGTCGGTGGTGAGTATTTATTCCAAAATCCCTTTTTTTGGAGGTGATTATGGTGTACCCACTTGAAAAGCGGATGTATAAAAACATTTTGGAAAGTGGTGTTCACACAAACTTGGGCCAACTAAAGATAGAAATCAGTGTCCCTTCCATATTTTAATTTATGGTAATTCGGTTCCTGGAGTCATAATGGTGTACTTTACAAGTTTAACTCCCTTGAGGGCAAGTATTTCATTGTTGAGTTTTTCGATATCCTCCACTTTTCCCCTTACTGCCAGAACAATCATACATTCACGTTCATCCAAATGTACATGCATGGAGGAAGCTATCAGTTTTAAATATTTGTGCTGTAGCTCGGTGATTTCATCCATTATTCCTGTGGTCTCGTGGTCCAAGATTATGGTTATTGAGCCCACCATATCACCCTTACCCTTGTGCATCCAAGTATAGTTTACTATGAAGTCACGCATCGCTTTGCGTATCGCGTCAGATCTACCCTGTATTCCGAGAGACTCTGTAACCTTGTCAAATTCTTTAAGTAGGTCTTCTGGGAGGGAAACACTAAAACGAATAAATTTCTCTGACTCAACCAAAGTTTTAACCACACCTTAAAATTTTAAGAGAGCAGGTTTAATATGGTCAGAGCGTAAATTTTAGCTGCCTTAATTAAACTGTCTATGGACACACTCTCGTTTGCGGCGTGGGCCTCTTTAGGATCCCCTGGTCCAAAAACAGCGGTGGGAATACCGTGAGAAATACAGTGCTTCGCCACTGTTGCGCCCCCTATCCCAATTAGCTTAGGCTGGCTTCCCGTCACTTCCCTTATTACACTCACCAGCGCTCTAACAACGGGGTCTTCGGGAGAAACTTCCGTCGGGGGATCCGAAGCTATGGGCTCTATGGCCACCTCTAGTCCAGGGTTCTCCCTCTGGACGCTCCTCACCAATTCGCGTAACTCGTTGATTATCTGCCTCAAATCCTGGGAGGGTAGATATCTAATATCCACTGTGGCCTCGGCGGAAGCAGGAATCACGTTCGTAGCCACTCCGCCCTTTATTGTTCCTACATTTATGGTTGGAGCTCCAAGCAAAGGATGTTCGGTGTAGGACATTTTTAGGTTTTCTATGCGGGCCAAAACCTTTGAGAGGTTTACAATTGCATTCGCGCCCTTCACCGGCATACTACCGTGACCCTGTGCACCAGTACTCTTCAGCCTGGCCCATAAACGGCCCTTTTCCGCAATCTCCACCGCTTCACACTTAGTTTGCTCAGCCACGAGAGCATAATCAGCTGTTAAGCCCTTTTCGTTCAAAAGATACTTTATGCCCAGCTCATTTCCAGTTTCCTCATCTGCCACGGCCACAAACAACAAGCGTCCCCGAATGGGGAAATTAAACTCCTTAAGCGCCTGAATAGCCAGAAGAACAGAAGCCATAGGCCCCTTATCATCAACAACACCCCTACCCACAATCCTACCATTAGTAGGAGTAGCTTTAAATGGATCATAAATCCATCCGTCACCCGCAGGCACCACATCCAGATGGGTAATAATCATTAAAGTGGGAGAGTTACCCTTCTCCACATAGCCTACAACGTTGGTCCGCCCACTCTCCTTCTCGTAAGATTCAGTTTGCATTCCAATCCTATACAGCTCGCCCTGAACAACATCCGCAGCAACCTTCTCATTTCCCGGAGGATTAACAGAGCGGGCGGAAATTAGATCTTCAAGCAAATTTAGGAGATAGTCCCTTCGACTGTCAATAAACTGCAGAATCTTACTCTTAACGTCTGGAAACACTACACCCTTTACCGTAGGTAACTTTTCTTCGATACCCAACAAGCGCCTTGAAACACTTTGAAAAGCCAAATTAACCTTGTCACCAGTTTTAGCACTAGTCTCAATGTAAGGCGCGCCCAAGCTTCTGGCAAGCATCTCCGCCTCTTGCCTAGAAACAACACGGTTGCTGGCCAAATCATTCTTATTACCGATCAAAACAATCGGTACATCACCACAAACGCTACGCAACTCTTTATACCATGTTGTAACATTCTGAAAAGATTTAGTATCTGTTAAGTCAAAAACAATCACAGCCCCCTTAGCTCCAGCATAGAAAAACGATCTCAAGTGACTGAAGGAGGGCTGACCTCCAAGATCCCAAATCTGTAAGGTCACAATTTTATCCTCAATATTTATGGTGTGAGCAGCAAACGAAGTTCCTAAAGTCATTTTGTAGTCTTCTGAGAACCTATTCTCGGTTAGCCTTACTATTAGGCTGGTCTTGCCTACACCACCATCCCCAATGCAAACAACTTTAAACGCATATTCTTCATGCTTGGGTACCATATCCACTCTGCCCCTATTGCAACTTTTGCTATTTTTCTCCTTTTTCCTCATATTTTTTGGTGGCTTTACATAATTTACTATGTTTTTAGATATATATTATTTGCTAAGCTTTTCGTGATAGAAGGTTTATTGTATGTTATTTTTTGTTCAAACTTTAAATAGTTTAAATTGTTTGGTTCTGAATCATTCCAGCTTATGAAACATTTTTATTTGCTGATGATTTTAGAATGGTTAGTTTATATTTGAATTTTAATGTTCGAGGTGTTTATTTTGCCAGTCGAGAAGCAGTTGGTGATTATTGGCGCTGGGCCAGCGGGATTGAGCGCTGGAATTTATGCGGCTAGATTTGGTTTAAATGCGGTGATTTTAGAGGCCAAGGTTAGTGGTGGCCAGGCCGCAGAGGCGGCTGTTATTGAGAATTATCCTGGTTTTGTTAAAATTAGGGGAATGGAGTTAATGGATGCTATGAGAAAACAAGCTGAGGGATGTGGATGCGACATTCATGATTTAGAACCAGTTAGGAAAATAGAGAAGAAGGAAAAGCATGTTAGAGTTATATCGGATAGAGAGACATATGTAGCCGATGCAGTTATAATAGCTACGGGGCGTGAGCATGTGAAGCTTGGGGTGCCAGGAGAAGAGCAGTTTAGTGGTAGGGGAGTTAGTTATTGTGCAACTTGCGATGGACCCTTGTTTAAGGGTAGAAGGGTGCTTGTAGTTGGTGGTGGCAATACAGCTTGTTCAGAGGCTCTATATTTGAGTGATGTTGCCGGGGAAGTACATTTGGTTCACAGGAGGGATGATTTGCGAGCCGAAGCTTACTACAAGAGGGTCTTGACAGAGAAGGGAGTTAAGTTTCACTGGAATACTGAAGTAAAGAGTATTGAGGGGGATAAAATAGTGAAAAAAATTCGACTTGTTAATAATAAAACGGGGGAGGAGACTACATTGGATGTGGATGCAGTTTTCATAGCGGTGGGCTACAAGCCAGTTAGTGACTTAGCCAAGGAGGCAGGAGTCAAGCTGGATGAAGGAGGGTACATAGTAGTAGACAGGGAACAGAGAACAAATATAGAGGGAATTTTTGCGGCGGGAGACATTACCGGAGGCATTTTCCAGATTGCTACTGCTGTTGGTGAGGGAGCCACGGCGGCGGTAAACGCCTACCTTTACATTAGAGGCGGCTGGTACGGCACATCCAAATGAAAAGAATAATCGCAGAAATAAGGTAGTCCTATTTTTCAATATTTTGGTCTTCCTTAAAAATAAGAAGGGTTACATGTTTACAGTGCAGAACCAAACCTCAATAAATTTAAGACTGGAATTAAGTAGGGAATCCACGTTTTCACCTCGAGAACCATAAACATTTGACGCGATTATTTTTTGGGGAACGTTAAATTAGGCCCAGTAGGGTTGTTTTATGTATTTGTAGGCGTTAAGAGCTGCTTTTATCCCTTCTCCTATGGCGGTCGATATTCTCATAGCTCCGCCTGCCACATCTCCTGCAGCAAAAATTCCCTCTACACTGGTCTTTTGGTCGCAGTCGACCATTATTAAGCCTTTTTCGTCGAGTTTCACATTTAGATCTTTTAGCATCTCACTTGCTGGCACTGTTCCGAAGCAGAATATGACTTGGTCAGCCTTCATTTCTATTTCTTTTTTAGTTGCATCGTTGTATATGGTTACTCCTGTTACTTTATCGTCTCCGTGTATTTTTTGTAATCTAGAATTGGTTAATATGTTTATTTTGCTTTTTTTCAATTGTTCTACCAGTATTTCATCCGCTCTAAAGGATTCGCGTCTGTGTACAAGGTAAACCTGTTTCGCTATGTCCTTTAAGGTAATAGCGGTTTCTACAGCTGTTTCTCCTCCGCCCACAACAAATACTATTTTATCCTTCATTTCGTTAGGGTTTTGAAGTTCGTAGCTTACACCCTTGTTTTTGAATTCTGCCTCCCCTTCGATGCCGCCCACGAAACTTTTGGAGTGTGAGCCGGTGGCGATTATTACCGCTTTGGCTCTGTAGGTTTTCCCATCATCTGTGCTTACCAGTTTATCGTTATTTTCTATTGAAACCTTGGAAACCCTTGATTCGCATTTAATTTCTGCTCCAAATTTTTGTGCTTGCCTGAGTAGGGCTTCCCCCACCTCTATTCCTTTCACCCCATCTGGGAAACCTATGAAGTCATCCACTATTTTGGTTCCATATACGTTTACTGGTTTTCCACCTACTTTACTGGTTGCCTCCAAGACCAGCGTTTTTAGTTTTCGCCTCGCGGCAAAAGCGGCGGCAGAAAGCCCAGCCGGCCCCGCTCCTACTATTATCACATCATACTGCAAGGGTGACCTCACCAAAATTCCAAGTTTGAAAAAATAATAGGAAAAGGGAAATAAAAGATTAACCTAATAAGACATGGAAGTTGAGTAGAGATAAAGGCGTTAAAAGGGTTGTTAATAATGGTTGTGGTGGTTGCTACTGTGGTTATTAGGGACGATAGGGGCAGGACACTTCTGGTGAACGATAACGGAGTATGGGCTATTCCTGGTGGGAAGGTGGAGAAGGGTGAAAGAGTGATAGAAGCCGCGGAGAGAGAAATAAAAGAGGAAACGGGATATCTAATAGATATTAACGGTTTGGCGAGAGTTTACGAATTGAAGAAGGGGGAGGACTATCACCTATTTTTTGTATTTAAAGCCAAAATAGTGAAAAGGTTAACCGAAGGCACCAGGGAATATAAATGGTTCAAGGTAGATGAAATTGGACATCTAAACGCCTACCCTGAAACCTATTTGCTTCTAAAAGAGCTGGAGAAAAAAATTCCAAAATGTGTAGAGTACCCCCTCAATATTCACTTCTACTTTTAGAATTTCTGAAAAGAGCATATATTTCTGATAGAATTAACGGTCACCCAGCTATCCTTAATTTACTATGCTTCTTCTTATGTAAATGAGGGAGTGTATTTTTGTGAAACGGAATTTGACGTTTGGCTAAAAGCTATAATGAGTAAGGTTAGTACTTATTACACCGTCTCTTCTCAACCTATAAACGCAAACATCCCCACAATAACACCTTATCACGCTATATCTGTTATTCCTTTGAGTAAATAATATATAGGTAGGTAAACATCGCACTACTCGAATTCCAACTTGTAAAATTGAGTCCGGGATGATTGAGAATGCGCAGGGAAGATAGTATACAGGAACTTGTCTCAAAGTTTATAGAGAAGGACCGCATAGCGCTCGCAAAAATTATTACACTTGTGGAGAATGAGCCTGATAAGGCTAAGGAAATTTTTGACATCATATATAAAAATACGGGAAAGGCTTACATCATTGGTGTTACTGGGTCTCCGGGTAGCGGAAAAAGCACCCTTATTTCCAAGTTAGCTCAAGAGATGAGAAGTAGGGGAAAGACAGTTGGTATAATTTCTATTGATCCCTCCAGTCCCTTCTCGGGAGGAGCCTTCCTAGGGGATAGAGTTAGAATGAGGGAAATTGTTTCTGATCCTGAAATATTCATTCGGAGCGTAGCATCTAGGGGGGTTTCGGGAGGGCTTTCTAAGGCCACTTATGATATTGCTGCTGTGTTCGACGCTTACGGTAAGGACTATATACTCATAGAAACTGTAGGGGCGGGGCAAGCCGAAGTCGACATTATGAAAATTGCAGATACTATAATTTGCGTGTTTATACCGGGAGCTGGCGATTCAATACAGGCCCAGAAGGCGGGAATTATGGAAATTGGGGATATACTGGTAGTAAACAAGGCGGACATGGATGGGGACAAACTGGCGCTACAGTTAGAGTTGGCGCTGGATTCTTACACTCGGCAAACTGGTTGGCGCCCGCCTGTTCTCTGCACCATAGCTACTGAGGGTGTGGGAATCCGGGAACTTTTGGAGTCTATTGAGAAACATAGGAAGCATATTGAACTGGCGGGTGTACTTGAGGAGAGACGGAAAACCCACATCGAGAAGAAGATTAGGGAAATTGTGCTGCAGATTGTAGAAGAGTACGTTTCCAAGTTTCTTAAAGAAGATAAAGAGATTAAAAATCTTGTAGATAAGGTCTATTCAAAAGAAGAGAACATCTACTCTGCCGCAAATAAACTCATTCAACCGCTTATCAAAAAATTTGAGGAGTAAGTGAGTAAAAATGAGTCAAAGGTTAACGAAAGGACTCATCCAAGTTTACTACGGAACGGGGAAAGGGAAGACTACAGCTGCGCTGGGATTAGCCTTTAGAGCAACAGGGCACGGGTTCAAAGTACACATGATTCAATTTATGAAGGGAGAAGTGAAATATGGAGAGATAAAAGCCGCTAAGAACTGGCCCAATCTCACAATAACCCAGTTTGGAAGACCGGAAATAATTGCCGAACCCGAAAAAGTAGACATAGAAGAAGCGAAAAAGGCCTTAGCACTGGCAAAAAAGACAATTGAGGATGGGGAGTACGACATCCTCATATTAGACGAGGTAGGCGTGGCCATAGAGATGGAATTAATAAACGTGAGAGACGTAATAGAGATATTGAAAGCTAAGCCACCACACCAAGAAGTTATCCTAACAGGCAGATACATGCATCCCAAACTAATGGAGATGGCAGACCTAGTCACCGAGATGAAAATGATAAAGCATCCCTTTGTCACCCAAGGATTACAAGCCAGAAAGGGCATCGATTTTTAGTAAAAGCACATAACCTTTGCTTCATGGAGTAAACTGGGATATCTCAAGCCCATAACTTCTCTAGAAGGAAGACCTAGGAAGAATTGATGATGTGGATTATTCTGATTTTGACACTTATTTTGAAGCCTCTAAAGGGGAGGACATTATAAACGCTCCTTTTTTGAGGGAGTTAAAAAAATATTCAGCTCAATAGAAACATGAGGGAATGCTTTTTATTTGAGGCAGATGTTGTTTAATTTGAGGAATTATGGAAAACTTGCCAGTTTTTGAGAGTGAGTGGTACGTGCTTAATGATATGCTTGGGGATCTTAAATCCAAGAGGATAAGAGTTCCTTCCAGTGTGGCTGAAAATTTGAGGTATACGCGTTTCATAATAGAGCATTACAAGGAAACGCCCAGCATAGAAACGCACATACACTATGACTATCTTAATGATTTGGAAGCCGCATTAAACAATGTGAAGGCCGCCTTATTTGAGGGGGCTCGGGAACTGGGAGAGGACTATGTCGCTTTGTGGAGGAAAAAAATTGATGAAGCCCCATTAAACTACCCACCACCACGCAAGAAAACTCTTGTTAGAGGGCTTCCTAGAGATAGGAAATCAGACTTTGTGCGTATCACTTTTAACAGGGATGTCCCGAAAACAGAACTACTTCGTATAGCAGAAGAGCACAATGTTAACATATATTTTCAAGACGACAAAGTAGTTGTTGTTTCGGGGGTTCCTGAGAAGATTAAAAAGGCTATCCGGATAATGGCGGAAAGATATTTCCAACCTTTATGAATTCTAAAAAATTATTTAAGCTAGATCTTTTTCTAATCTGTCTTTTATTTTTGCGATTTGCTTCATGGCTTCGGAATTTGGTGCAATGTCTAGAGGCGCAACATCACGCAGGTCAGCTTTTATTATTTCGCGGTCGTAGGGTATTAGAGCAATAAGTTCTATTCCTAATTCTCTGCTTGCCTCCTGTAAGAATTTAGCATCTTCATCGTCTGAAACTTTGTTTGCAACCATGTAGAGTTTTCGAACGCCCATTCCTTGTGAGAGCTCTTTAATCCTTTTAGCCAAGTCTAAAGACTTTGTTCCGGGCTCTATAACTATTATCATTGCGTCTACGCCTTTTGCTGTTCCCCGCCCTAAGTGCTCTATTCCTGCCTCCATATCTAGAATCACTACTTCGTCTCGTTTAAGTACCATGTGGGAAAGTAATGCTCTTATGAGAGCATTGCTGGGACACATACAACCTCCACTTGGCTGTGTGACTGTTCCCATCATTAGCAGTTGGACTCCGTCTGGACCTGTAACTTTGAAACGATCTGGGATATCTGCTACCTTGGGGTTAAGGATAAAAACCCCTCCCAAGGAGCCTGGCTTCGCGCCCGTACGTTCCTCTATAAGTTCATTCATCTCAGATATGGGTTTTACGTTTTTCATGTTTTCGTGTGGTATGCCCAGAGCCTTGTAGAGATTCATACTTGGGTCTGCGTCAATTGCGAATACCTTTCTTCCTTCCTTGGCAAAAAGGCGTGCCAAACTCCCAGCCACGGTGGTCTTGCCCACCCCGCCTTTTCCTGCTACGGCGATTTTGAAACCCAATTAACTACCTCCAGTTCGTAATGTTTCTTCCTTTTTTATAGCACAGTGGAGGGAATGCTTAATAATTTTTTGAATTTCATTATTTGCGTTGGGATAGTAGATTTCGGTAATGGTTTCAGATGTGGAAATTTGTAATTTAAAATTTTTTAAATAGTAATTGTGGTGGGTTATGCGATGGGTAAACATGGTTCTTTAAGCGGTGAAATAAGTAGCGAAGTCAGGAATATTTTGAGGGGGGATAGTAGGTTGTTGGAGGAGGCGAAGTTTAAGCGTAAGGAAAAGGAAAATGCAATTATCTGGACTACTAATATCTATTTGAAGGATAAATCTCAGCTTTCGGAGTTTGTTTCTTACATAGCTGATGTGGTAGAGTCTATTTTGGAGAGGCATCTGGCTTCTGATGGGGAAATAATAAGATTGAGTGTTGGTAGTGGAACGGTTAGTGATAGGGGCGAGATATGGTTTGGAATAGTTGGTGGCGTAGTGTTTGAGGTTTATTGTTTTACCTGTAGGTCAATAAGCTTTGTAAGAATTTTGCATGAAAAACAGCTCTATGGAGAAAAAAATGAGTGGGTTAGTTTAGATATAGATGAATATCTGGATTCACAATGGTTCGAAGAGTGAACATTGATTATAAAAGATTACATGAAACTGGATTTTTTAGGTACAATGGGTAAATGTTCACTTTTATTTCTTTGATGGCTTTTTAGGTGCTGATGGTTTCGTTTCTGGTTTAGCTTTTGCTAGCTCGTCTCCGCCTAGCTCAAAGAAGAATATTCTTTCTGGTTTGAATTGAGGGGGGGTTTTAGATTTTTCTATTTTTAATTCTCCTTTGATTAGTTCTATGTTTCCTGTAAACGGGTTTAATATGAATTCTTTTTCTTCAATTTTTCCGTCTTCGGAGGGAATTTTTACATATATTAATCCATCTTCGAATTGCCAAGCAAATGTTATTAATGGTTTCCATTGGCCCTTGTTTCCCATGACGTATAGTTTGGGTGTTGACTGGGGGTTTCCGCGAATATCCTCCATTAGTGAACTTAGCTTCATAAAGGTTTTTTCTTTTCCATCGGGATAGATTACTTTGAATGGGGGTATGTACTCAACTAGGAAGAAGTTTTGTTTCTCATCGATTATGGGATAGGACATTTTTGTTGCGGTGACAAGATTTTTATTCAGCTCTAATTCAAAGTTTATGAGAAATGTGGTATCCGCTATTTCGTACAGTTCTTCGGTAAACTTTTGGGCATTAAAATTTATGTTGCTCCAACTGAGTCCCATCTTTAGGGAGGGAGCGCTCCCCGATTGTTCAGCTTCGGCTAAAGTTTGAAGGAATTCTTTATCCGGTTTATGTTTGGTAACAGTTTTCTTATAAAAGTCCAGTATTTTTTTCTCATGCTCCTCGTCACAATAAATTTCAAGCATCACATCTAAACGTTTTAATTCTCCCTTTTTACCGCTCAGCATATCCTGAATATCACTAGCTTTCAAGGTATCTCTAAGTCTCTTCACAGTTCCACCGGTTAATGCTAGTTTTCTGTAAAGCTTTCTATGAGCAGCTATTGTCTCGTATAAATAGTCGGAAATCGGAGGACGTACCTCCTCTATGTATAGACGCGGCATACTTTCCATTACCCATCTTCTCCGAAACAAATTAGATTCAGATGTCAACCTACTGGTAATATATTATGTTAACACCCATACAAAAGTATTCTGTTAATTTTTATATTAGTTAACGAAGTTAAATTTATTTTGTCCTATACTGGAGGTAGGTGTGTGCATTTAAGTAGAGCCGTTGGGAAAATGGCTAGGACTTCAGCGATTTAAAGCGTAAGTAAAACGCCCACAAATAACAATCCCCTTTTCGAGATGCTTCGAGATGCTTATGAAAGCCTATCCTTTAAAGAGGTTAAAAAGGAGCACGTATCTCACTAAGATGCTTGGGCAGTGCAGTTAGGGATTGATTTTAGGATTGGCATTAATAAACAGAAAAAATATAGGTGCTTGTAGCAATTAATTAATTAAAGTTCAACTAAATGCGGAATACTTAATTCCGATAAAGTCATAATATTTTATATCTCAAAAATTCAATGCTTAATTGGGAAAGCGGATTTCCACCGCTAACTTGTGCTCCCCAGCCAAATACTAGATTTAAGAAAGACGATTTATTTGTTCAAAGGCGATGAAGTGATTGTTGTGAGTTGCCCAAAATGTGGCGCGCTTGTGGCGCCAGATGAGGAAGTCTGCCCAAATTGCAATTATCGTTTAGCAGAGGAAACATTGGAGAGGCTTCTTCCCCTACTTAGAAGACCTGGAAGGGAACCAATCAGCGCTATGCCTTTTCCAATTCGGATAGCAAAGGCTATAATTGCCCCAAGTTCCGCCCTTCACGATGTTGCACGAGCACCAGACGCTATGGGACCCTTAATAATTTACATTCTTAACGTCCTTGTACTTACACTCTTTTACGCTGCAGTTTGGAATCATATTTATCCCTTTGGGGATTATTGGATTCTGCGAGTCCTGGGTGATGGAGCGATTCTAGGTAGGCTAGCTTTAAATACGTTGCTTGTCTTTATTCAGTTCCTGTTTCTCGGTTTTGTTTATTGGCTTCCTTTCCGATTAGTTGGTAAAAGGAGCGGGTTCAAGAAGAACTTGTCAATAGTGGGTTATGCATATATACCAGTACTCATAGGTAGAGCTGTTTCACTTCTATTGCTATTTACAAACTTACCTACGATACTCATTCCAGCCAGTGCAAGTCTTCTCCAAGTTCAGATTTTGGTAGCTCTGGTTTTTATGTCCCCAGTTTGGAATAACGTGGCAAGTATAGAGATAGCTTGCTGGTTGTGGGCGGCTTTTCTAATAGCCTTAGGGATCAGGCAGCTTAATCAGCTAAAAACAGCGGTGGCACTCATTTCATCCTATGCAATAATGTTAGTCTTTCTAGCAGTTTACGCTTCTTTAATTTAGCCAAAAATAATGTTATTTCAGAACTTTTCCTGTCTTCATAAACCACATGTAGAGGTCTAACTCTCCAAGGGATAAATTTAGCTCTTCGGCCAACTTCTCCAATTTTTGTTCGAATTCTAGATATTTTTTTCTAGTCACAGTTTTAGGTACCTCATTGATCAGCCCATATTCAAACATAACCCGAATAACATGTCTATCAAGTATTGCAATATTACGGTAACCCACATTCCTCAAAAAGTGGCTAGCCTCCTTGTAACCCAGCCCTTTGATATTTCTAACTAACCATTCTCTAGCCTTACGTTCATCAGAGAAACCTGTAACAATTTCTTTTATATTACGAAAGTTTCTGGCACAAACAATAAAGTTTGCTCTTTTTTCCCAAAATCTATGTCCCCCCTTTCTGAGCTTGTCACACAGTGTTTCCAGAGGAAGCCTTAAAAAATTTTCACAGCCTAGTTCCTTCTGAATTTTCAGCCCCAACTCAGCACTAGAATAGGAAGTTAGAATGCAGAAGCAAAGCTCCGAAAACCATTCATAATCACTTTTCTCGTGAAGTTCCTCAAACTCTCTCATTCTTCTAGAGATTTCCTCTGCTACCGGACTAGCCTTCAGCTTATTAATTTCCATAACCAAATCTTTTATATTCAAAGCCACGACCTACCAAAATGTTGGGAAAACAAGTACCCCTTGGCATAATAAAAACAAGCCCACACAAAATTTGAAAAAAGAGTTTTACCTAGAATATGCCGATTTTAGTCGCAATATCCATGGCATCATATTCAGGTGAAAGCTTCACGTAGGCCTTTTTCTTGCCATTAGGCAGAATCAGAGTAGTCACTTTATCAACCTTCACATCATAAAGTTCTTCCACAGCCCTCTTTATGCTCGCCTTATTAGATTTTCGATCTACAAGGAAAACCAACTTGTTTTCGGACTCTATTAATTCAAGTGCTGATTCTGTAGTCACAGGCCTAATTATTACCTTGTAAGGATTGAAACTCATTTAACTATCACCTTACAGTATCCACTGCTTTGTAGAGGAATACACCGTCCCTAATTAAATTTTCTTATTAAATAATTCACCAGAAACTATCGAACCTCCCAAATTAACAATAAGGATAAAGCCCCCCAATGCATAAGAAAACAAATTGCAATTTCCAAAGAAACCCCAACATATTACAAAGTGTTCGGGTAAATACCACATCCATAATCCCGGTGTTAAGCGGGATTTTATTTTGAACCATTACCTCGGCATAGATTTAAAACTGCAAGGGCTGCAGCCACCGCTTCCTCAGTCCTAACGGTTCTTGTCCCCTGATAAGGTATGAAGTTTACCATAAAATCCCCCACCTCCTCTGGAGTTACCCCCTCATCCTCAAGAATTTCTCTCAAACCCCGATGGGGCCCCCCAAAAATTAAGAAAAGTCTTCCCACACGCCTCCACCCATCCAAAATCTGCTCCGAAACACTCCTAAACGTAACCCCATACTTGGAGGTCAAAACAATCAACCCGGGACGAAGATGCTTGAGAATCGAAGCTAAAGAACCCTTCAAAATTCTAACCTCATAACCCCAATAAGTTTTAACCTCACTACGGTTAACCCTCTCTAGGTACAGTTTATTATCTTTCATAACTACTCTCACAGTAACCCGAGTACCCTCAGGCAAACTTGCCCCAAGAAGCCTTTGAGGCTGCTCTACTCCAATATCCACCAAACATCCCCGAGGATCACTCCTAACAACTACGCCTTCTCGGAACTCCCCATCCTGCAGCCCACTCTTCCTACTTTGAAGGGGATGGTGAGGCGATGCTAGAGGCGGAAGAATTCCGGCATACCTCAAACGAGGTGAAGAAGGGATAAGACGCTTCCTCAAATACTGAGGCATCTCCATGTAGTCCAAAATCTCCTTAACAAGAACTAGATCTTTTCTCTGCTTATCAAAGGAATAATCAGCATAAAGTAGCACCTCCGATACTCTATAAATGGCGGCTAAACGCCCTATCTGCCCCACTTTCAAAGTCTTAAGTCTCAAATCGGGAGCGTCAACCACCAAGGATCCGGGAATAACAAGGCTAATCTCCATAGCACTCAACCCAGCCAGCCTCAAAGCTCCAAAAACAAAATATTAAGCCTTTAAGTACCAAGCCAAACTAAAATTCCTTTTGTGCAGTTCCACATAGAAGATTCACGGAGTTTAAAAATTAGAATTGGTGGGGACGGTGAGATTTCCATAGAGAAACATTGTTTCTCCACTTTGAACTCACGACTAGCAAGTCTCTCTGGCTCACTGCTCCAGAAGTTCATCATCTTCTGGTCAGCTCAGCCAATATTCACAGCCTCTGGAGCCTGCCGTGCTGCCTAGTCGCGTTCAAAACCACAAACATGTTTTGAACAACACTGACTACACTACGTCCCCACCTAAATGGGAAACGGTAAACTATTTGGAGCGTGTAGAAAATTATACACAAGAGTTACATAAAGTTTTTGTTTCCATTTCTCTCAAGCCACAATAAGGGAACATAGATAGGGAATGCCATAAAAATTAAAAAAGCAAAGAGAGGAAGTGGCGTCGCTGTTCCGTGTTCGGGATGAGAACGGGTAGTTCACTATACACTATGACCGGCACCGAGATGCCAGTATTCGGTTTTCCCGGTCCCTCGCGGAGAGCAGTACTCACCGAATCGTGTATAGATTTGACTTTCACGCAACGACGCCAAAAACCCACACGCAGTGCCGAAATATAAATATTTCTAACTTCTAGCGAGACTTAACCTACATTCACAAAAGTAAAAAGGAATTTATCAAGCAGATATGTTTGCGCCACATAAATTTTGTTTTTTTACTAGAGCTCTCTAACCTGACGAATTTTTGACGTTTGATACACGATTTTTTGAAAATTTCCAAGTAATTAATGGGGATAACTCAAAAATGCACGAATTTTAGGCATGCTTTTTATTGTAAGGGGACAATACGGCGCAATGTAATATGTATGTTATTTAGGTAAACTACAAAGTTAGGTACTGCCAATGTATTTTTATGAAAGCTGAAGAAGTCATTCAAAACTTAAACCTAGAAAACCTGGAGAACCTCCCCAAC
>JAHAWU010000049.1 GCA_018383815.1 Candidatus Jordarchaeia archaeon
AGGAGGAGGCTAATAGGTTTCCATCCTGATCCAGTGCAAAAACACCAAACGCACTTTCTGCCAAGTAGACTCTCATCGTTATCCCATCCGCACCATTGAAATCCTTTTAACCCATAAAGACCATTTTTTTTCCGTGAACATAGTAAATTTAAGCGTTAAGTGAAATTTAGATTGCTTCCTTAAGAATATTGTTGAAACTAGGGCCGGAGGTCAAAAATTGGCCAATATCTCAGTTAGCCTATCTAACCTTAAACTGCCCAATCCAACCATACTTGCATCGGGAATAATAGGAGTCTCAGGGAAGCTTCTCCTAAGAGCGGCAAATGAGGGAGCCGGAGCCGTCGTCACAAAATCTATAGGTCCACAGCCCAGAAAAGGCTACGAAAATCCTTGTCTAACTGAGGTGTCCAAAAACACCTATCTAAACGCAATGGGGTTACCCAATCCCGGCGTGAAGTTTTTTGCAGAAGAACTGAAAATAGCAAAAAGGGGAGGTGTTCCAGTTATTGCAAGCGTATTCGGAGGCACGCCCTCAGAATTTTCATACGTTGCTTCCCTAATGGAGAAAGCTGGGGCGGACGCCGTTGAACTTAATGTTTCTTGCCCCCACAGCGAGGTGGCTACAATAGGCCAAAGCTGTGAGCTTGTAAGTGCAACAGTTAAAGAGGTTAGAAAAAAGGTAAAGATTCCCATTCTGGTTAAGTTGAACCCCAACGTGACAGACATTGTAGAAATAGCTGTCGAAGCAGAGAAAGCCGGAGCAGACATACTGACCGCAATAAATACTGTGAGAGCCATGGCCATAGATATAAATACCTGTAAACCAGTTTTGGCTAATCGAATCGGTGGATTATCCGGCGAAGCATTAAGACCTATTGCGGTGCGATGCATCTATGAAATATATGAGCATGTAAAAATTCCCATAGTGGGAGTAGGGGGCATTTTTCACTGGAGCCACGCCATAGAACATATCTTAGCAGGTGCAACAGCAGTTCAAATTGGTACCGCAATGGTGAACGGATTTCAAATTTTCCGCGAGATATCCGAGGGCATCAAAAAATATCTTGAGAAAAAGGGATACCAAAACATTGAGGAAATAGTGGGCATCGCACACAAGGAGGGCTGAAATTGATTAATAAGTCTCGGATTGTGAGAATCATTAAAACCAAACAGGAAACGCCAACCATAAAGAGCCTATTCTTCCAAGACGAGGAAGCCTCCAAATCCAAGCCAGGCCAATTTTTAATGATTTGGATTCCCGGAATAGATGAAATTCCTATGAGTGTGTCCAGCACTAACCCTCCAGGAATAACAGTTAAACGTGTAGGCAAAGGAACAGAAGCACTCAGCAGTTTGGAAAAGAATAGTGAAATAGGGATTAAGGGCCCCTACGGCAACGGCTTCACCATTACCGGTCAAAAGGTACTAGTTGTGGGAGGCGGGGTGGGAGTAGCCGCCCTTCTGCCTCTAATTAAACTGTTAATTAAGGAGAATAAAGAGACCACGGTAATTATAGGCGCCAAAACCAAACAAGAGCTACTATTCAAAAGGGAAATAGAAAAACTAGTGGGAAAAGGCCAGCTTATGATATGCACAGACGATGGCAGCGCAGGACTCAAAATGATGGCTAGCGACCTAGCTACCCACATCGTTGAAAAAAACAGTTACGACCAGATTTATACCTGTGGACCAGAAAAAATGATGTACAAAATATTCGAGTTAGCAGAGAAAAAAGGCACCCCACTGCAAGCGGCTCTTGAAAGGTATATGAAGTGTGGATTTGGTTTATGCGGAAGCTGTGGAATAGGTCACCTCTTAGTTTGTAAGGATGGGCCGGTACTGGACAGCCAAAGTTTAGAAAAAGTTAAAGAAGAGTTTGGGAAACTACGCCGGGATTCCTCTGGAGAATTTGAAAAAATTTGATACACACCTCTGGGTATTACTGAAAAATAAAAGCCATAATATAAACAATTATATTTAGGCTTGCACAATAACCATTCGAACCCCCTCCACCACGATACAGTTTCGTCTGGGGTTTATAAAAGCGGGGTTAGAGGAATGATTGAAACAGAAAATCTGGAACAAAACATTTTCAAGGCCCAGAAACTTCTGAAATGGTTTGAAACAGAGGCTAACATTGATAGAGCCCTTAGCAGCGAGGAAGGCCCCATTGAACTAAGAAAAAAGGCAGGGGAGAACATTAACCAACTGAGAGAACTAATCCGATCCATTAAAAACATTTCCATTCAGAGGTGCCCTGAAAAAAACATGGAAATAGAGGAGAGCTACGCCTCTGCCATAGAGTCTCTGGAAGCCTTTGCCAAAATAATAGGGGATAACGAGTTGAACGCTGCCAGAGCATTTCACTTAAGCCAAAACGCTCTAACCCAAATGTTAAATAAAATACACAAACTCGTCCTATTAATTAAACCCGCCGACGAAGACCCTCTCATTCTGAAAATTTTGGAATTAAAGCAGAGAGTCGAAGATTTAGAGGCCGAAAGAGACCAACTATTCGCTGAACTCCACCGCATAAAATTCGGAGAAGAACCAATTTTAGAAACACACCCACTACAAAGCCCACACATCACATTCTCAGAAACTGCACAAAAAGAAATTGAAAAACTCCGAGTGGAAAAAGAAGAACTAGAAAAGCAACTAAACGAACTCAGAGGAGGAGAAAAATCCAAGGCCTACCAAAGCCTGTTAAAAGAGAACAATGAACTCCGAGAAAGAACAGCCCGACTAACAGAAGCCCTCAGAATTACCAGAGCACAAAGCGAAAACAAGTTCAAACAACTACTACAAGAACGAGACGAGTGGCGAACCAAAGCCCTAGAAAAAACGGTACGCAGCATAGAAGAAACCATGTACGACCTAAGAAATCAACTTGAAAACCTAAAAAAGGAAAACCAACAACTCAAACAAAAACTAAACCTGATCCCACAAAAAGAAGAAGAAAACACAGATAAAAGCCAAAAATATAACCTGTACTATGTCTAAAACCCAGAAAAATAGCAAATCCCCACACGCCTGGCGTTTCTGACAAACCCACATACTCCTGCGCATTACAGATAAAGAAGGAAAAAATGTTTTCACAGCGAACATACAGCAAATTTTAAACCGCCAGTTTATACAAAAACTATGTAAGTTAAAGCCTCCTAAACACTTGGAAAGGTTTTTCGCGTAAACCATTATATGCAGAATAGTTCTGGAAGAATGAAAACCTGTTTTTAATAGGAGTATATTCAAACCGAAAAACGTAAACAACAGAAACCATTTTAAGCAATTAAAAACAAAGAATTGTCTTAAATTAATAACAATCACCTATTAGAAAGGAGGAAGAGACTATTGGTTTACATGTCAATTTGGGAACTAATCATCGACATCATAATTCTAATAATTGTTTTCGGCTTTGTGTTCGCAGTGATAGGCGCAGGAGAAGTTCTCAGAAAAAAGAAAAACCTTGACCCCAGCTTCACCCGAAAAATGATTCACTTCTTTGCAGGAGACGCCATACTATTCTGCCCCTTCTTCATAAACCCACAAATAATACCTATAATACCATTAGTGATGGGAATACTGATATTCTTCTCATCCCCGAAATCCCCCATAAAAAGCATGAAGTCCATGTTCGAAGTAATGGCGAGAGCCGAAGACTACGCCGCAGGCCACATATACGGACCACTATACTACATCATTTCCATAGGCATCCTCGTAACCGCATTTGCCTACTTCGCAGGAGGATCCTACTGGCCACTATTCACAATAGCAGCAATAGGACTATTCGCAATGTATTATGGTGACGGCTTAGCCACCATAGTTGGCCAAAAATGGGGAAAACACAAATACACTATCAGAGGATGCACACGAAGCATTCAAGGCTCTTTAACCGTGTTCATAATGACTTTTCTGTCAGCCTTCTTAGTGGTATTCTACTTTAACCTATTTGGATTCTGGCCCAATATGCCGCCAAACCAGTGGTTAGCAATCTGGCTAATATATAATTTGAGCCCAACTATAGCCACCTATCTCGCCCTAAGCATATTTCTAACCACACCCCCCGTTATCCCAATGCTCACCATAATTCTCATTTCGGGAATAGTGGGAGGAATAGTAGCGGCATATTGGGCCAGAATCCAAATAGGTTAAAGTAGAATACCACTAAGAAGGCTGACAGAAAAGTCATTATGAACACGGTTAAAGAGCCTTGAATGCTTCGTGTGCATCCTCTGATAGTGTATTTGTGTTTTCCCCATTTTTGGCCAACTATGGTGGCTAAGCCGTCACCATAATACATTGCGAATAGTCCTATTGCTGCTATTGTGAATAGTGGCCAGTAGGATCCTCCTGCGAAGTAGGCAAATGCGGTTACGAGGATGCCTATGGAAATGATGTAGTATAGTGGTCCGTATATGTGGCCTGCGGCGTAGTCTTCGGCTCTCGCCATTACTTCGAACATGGACTTCATGCTTTTTATGGGGGATTTCGGGGAGAGAACTAGACAACATATATGTACCATTAGCAGTCACTGCGGTGATATTATTACTAGTCTTCCTAATGTTACCCAGCTATTTCGCGGTACTATCCTACAATTTGGGTGGCCTAATTCCCTTCTAGGAGTATGAACAAAAAAGGTAGTCTTAGAGGTAGAAAAACGGTCTACTACCCATCATATTTTTCTTACCACACTGCCTAAGGCCGAAAAAGGACGATATCTGTTAACTGTAGGCATCCTCGTCTTCTAGAATGCCCGCCTCTCTGGCAAACTTTCCATATCCCATTTTTATTAGTACTCTGGTGCTTCGGTTAAGTAGGAAGTCAATCCAAGTTTCTTCCGTAGGTTCATTGTAGAATTTCCCAAATCTTTTTGCGTATTGCTTTTCGTCTTTGCTGGACACCAGGTTTTTGACTGCATTCTGTGAAAAAGCTATTTCTACATCGGCAGCATTTGCCTTGCTGTTGTTTATTTTTATCCCGTATTCAGTTCGCACTACGTGGAATGCTTCCAAGGGAGGCTTTTCGCTCTCAAAGCTTTCAAGAGAGTCGAAGATAGAGAAGTCTACTATTGAGTCCTTTACAAGATCTGCGAATATGTTTGGGTGCTCATCGAGATATTTCATGAATCTTTGACCAAGAGTTAACTGTTCCTGGAGTTCCTGTGCTATTTTTGATTCACTTGTGTAGTTGTTCAGCAGGAATTCAGTGATGTCCATTACGCTTAATCCAGTGCTGTCAGCACCGTCTATGAGGTTTGTTTTGCAGAAGGGACAGGCGCTGACGAGAACTTCCGCTTGGGTTTCGGCTGCTTCAATTAGTCTCTCTTTAGATATTTTCACTGCTATATCTGGAAATGCTTTTTTCACCCCGCTTCCCGCGCCGCAGCAGTGTGCATATCTGCGATTTGTTTTCATTTCCACAAGTTCAACATTTGCGGTGGCCTTTAGAAGATTGCGGGGTTCTTCAAATACATTCATATGCCTACCAAGGTGGCAGGGATCATGATAGGTAACCCTAATTTTTTTGGGGCTGGCAAATGAAATTTTATTCTGATCCTTGAGTTTCTTTAAAAGTTCCACAACGTGCATTAACTTTATTTTGGTTCCATTCCATAGTGAGGCGTAGTCCTTAGCAAAGGTTCTATAACAACCAGCGCAGGAGAAAACTACTGTTTTCGCTCCCACCTCATTAATTTTGTCAATGTTATACCTTGCAAATTCCTTCGCAGTTTTCACGAATCCAGTCCTAAAGAGGGTTGACCCGCAACACCTCTCATCGTCTAGGATTGTAAAGTCTACACCGGCTTTGTGGAGTAGCTCTATGGTGGATTTAGCTATTTCTTTTCTGCGATAGCTTGAGGTGCAACCCACAAAGTATACTATATCCGCCTTTTCCGGTATTGATATTGAGTCCAGAAACTCCCGCCTTTTTTGGTGGTCTTCTCCATAGGGATTGAATTTTTCTATAACGTTTTTTTGTATACTGGCGTGGGAATCCAGGAAATATCCCGCATCAACTAGCTCCCTTCTCAAACATTCCATCATGGAGGGGACATCAATGCCACCCTCAATAGCTAAGCATGTTTCTTTACAGCTGGCACAAGTAAGGCAAAGGTTAGCCCATTGAACAATGCTTGGATCAATATCCAGTTCTCCTTCAAGTAGCTTTTTTAAAATAATTATTCTGCCCCGAGCGCTATACGTCTCGAAACCCAGAATATTTCTTATGGGGCAGGGCATAGAAATATGTTTCTTGGCGGTGCTGATTTTTACTGAGTAAGCACAGTCCCCGCAACGCCCACATTTTTCCATTTGTTGTAGGTAGTCAGCTAAACCGTTAAAATTCATCTACAAACACCTCACAAACCAAACACCATAGGATGTAGAATGTTATTGGGATCAAGAACTCCTTTGATTTTCTTCAAAAGGTCGTAAAAATTGGGTGATACTTGGGAAAGACACTCTCCTTCCCACAGGGGCCCACACCAATAGGGCACTGCCCCACCAGTTGAAAATTCCATCTGTTTAAGTTCGCTCCAAACTTTTTCCATTAGCGGTTTGTTTTTGGGATCACCCATAAAGAGGGTAATCCAACCCGTACAGTAGCTTCTATCCACACCCAGAGCACTAATAATCCAATTCATACCCTTACCCTTAACATCATATTTCTTAAAGATCTTAAGTGCCCCCTTTACAGTTTGGGGCAGAGTGGAGATGGGTCTCAAGTGGCAGGTATTATACCAGAAACCGGAATCAAAAAGAGGCTGAACCATGTTGAACATATCGGTCCAATGAGCCTTAGACAGGAAGGTACCTAGAGACCGCCCATCCTTCTTAGCTATCTGGTCTACCAAATCTTTCTTTTTGTTGGCTATCTCCTCATTTTCCTCTTCTATGATAACAGCCAGAATGCATTCCAAGTGCTCATAGAAATCAAGATAGGAGTTTGCCAAAAGGTCAATTGAGTTTCTATCACCCAGTAGAACGAGCTCCTCAGCCAGATTCCTTCTCTGCAATTCATGCATAACTTTAGCGCAGTCCTCTATGCTGTCAAAACCATAGTCCGCAAAGGCTACTCCATTAGGAGTATAGTATACTTTAAGAGTTGCCTCAGTTTTTACACCTAGGGTTCCGTGGTCGCCCAGAAACAATCCAGTCAAGTCATTGAATGTGGTATATCGGGCGAAAGTCTTTGCTTTGGGATTCCAACCACTACCTGTATTAATAATCTCGCCCGTGGGCAACACAACTTCCAGACCCACAACGGAATCACAGGCACCACCCCACTTACTAGCACCGCAACCAATACTGTTACCGCTCAGTGAGCCGCCAACGGTCCCCGCATTACCCCCATAGGGTCCACGGAATCCCAGTTTGAAGCCTTTTTCCTTCAGTAGATGAATTAGTTCAGCCCACCTCAGACCTGCGCCCACGGTGACTGTCATTGTGTCTTCGTCGAGCTTTTTCAGGTAGTCCATACGGGTTAAATCCAGCATTATTGCATTAGGCACGCGGGGGAGGGGGGCGCCATTGATGCTGCTTCTAGCCCCTGCTGGAACTACGGGGATTTTCTTATTATTAGCAAGTTTTAGGATTTTTGAGACCTCTTCCGTGCAGCCGGGACGGACTACAATTCCCGGAGAGTCTAATTGGAAGGGACTCGCATCTCGACTGTAAGCTAGGAGATCTATTGCATTATCTCTAACGTTATCCTCACCGGAAATGGCCACCAGTTCATAGTAAGAAGGATGGTGCTTTGCGCTCTCTAACATTGTAATACCCTCTTGTGGGGAATAATTAGCGTAGAAAATTCTTTGCCCCTTTTAATTTTTTTCCCAATTTTATAATTAAAGTTCGCTTGTTTTATGATTATAACCAATTTCGACATTTATTTCGAATATTTAGCCTAGAATTCGAAATGTGTTGAACTAATCTCTGAAAATAGCGATAATTTTTAATAAGCGCAAAGCAGTTGAAACAGACCACTTTATGTTCAAAAAATATCATCAATTTTTTAAAAATACCTCTTGATAGTGTTAGGAGCTGGTAGCAGTGACTATAGTAAATACCTCCAAAGATAAAATATTCGTTAAGGACAAATATTCAGGTGAAGTTATAGGGGAGTTACCTGCGGACAACATGGACATTCTAAGAGAGAGAATCAAGAAAGTTTACAAACTTGAGGAAAAGATGAGAAATACCACTTTAGATGAGAGAATAGAGTTCATCAGAAGAGTCTCAAGAAGAATACGGTTAAAAAGACAAAAAATAAAAGAAACCATTGCAAGAGAAGGAGGACTCCCAATAAAATACGCCGATTGGGAAGTAGGTATGATATCCCAAGGATATCTACACGCCGATTGGCGTGGAGAAATGATTGAAGAAAGAAAGATCCAAGCAATACGTGGAGAAAGTAGAGCCGCTTTCCACCCCTTAGGAACCTGCGGCTCAATGACCCCCAGAAACACCCCCTTCAGCCTTACCGGATGGGCGATAGGCGCTGCTTGGTTGACGGGTAACTCCCACGTTTTGAAGCCCTCAAGTGCAGTGCCACTCTCACCATTAATGCTCCTTGATCTTGCCCGAGACGTTGCGGACGACTTCCCAATCGAAGCCACCGAAATAACCGTTATGCCAGGCGACGAGGCAGCCACAGAATTTGTATCCAACCCCATGGTCAGCATATTCCTATTCTTCGGAAGCAGCCACGTTGGGAAACAGCTCCTTATTGATTATGCAGAGTATCTTAAAAGCTGCACGCGTGCCCTGCCGTTTGCCGCAGGCTTTATGAATCAAGGCAAGTTCAAAAAATTCATTTTTGAAATGGCGGGAAACGATGCGGGAATAATTTTTGAGGATGTGGACATCGATAAAGCCGCCAACTTTGTAGTCAAGGCTGCACTCACAAACAGTGGCCAGCAATGCTTTAGCATGAAGAGGATACTAGTCCAAGACAGTATTTTCGACGATTTCCTAGATGCAATGGTAAATTATACTTCAAAACTGAAAATGGGTAACCCACTAGATCCTACAGTAGACATTGGCCCTCTAGGTTCAGAGAAAATAATGCTCATGATTGATTTCATGGTGAAGGATGCCCTAAACAAGGGAGGCAAACTTTTAATTGGAGGCGAACGCCAAGACCCCTTCTATCTACCCACAATAATAAAATTTGACAAAGAACAGGTCATGGATCCCGACGAAAACAAGAGACCCTTCATGTGGGTTGAAGAAGCCTTCGGTCCTGCAAGAAGCGTAGTACCTTTCCATAGTGAGGAGGAAGCAGTGATGCTTGCTAACAGCACTACTTATGGTATGCGTGCTTCAATTTATTCTGATGACCTAGACAAAGCAAACAGAGTCGCCCGAAAACTAGAAACTGCAGGTGTCTTCATAAACACCCAACCGGGACAGGTGGACATATCATTCAAAATGGGCGGCGTTAAGGATTCAGGATTTCCACCAGGAGCACGTGACATAGTAAATCACATGGTGAGAGAACAATTCATACATGTAGAGGACGCCTTCCACGAAAAAGAAAAGGCGAAGGAGGAAGAAGAGGAAGAGTAAACAAGTTTCTTGGGGCAATTGTGAAAATTGGAATTAAAGATCAAACTGGTGCTGCGCTCGAGAGCCGGGAAAGGAACTTTTCTTCTCTTTTTCCTTTTTCTTTCCCGGCTTCTTTTCCCTTTTCTATGTGGCATATCTTTTGAGTTCATCAGTCGTTTTTTGGAATATCTGGAGTAACAGGTTCAATGTGTTCTCCATATCTGTGAGTAGCTTTGCGAGATACTGTTTTTCTCTTATTTCTTCATTGTTTCTTGGGTTGAAGTGTTGCACCATTTTTTGGGCTTGTTTTATGCTTTCCTGAAGTTGCTTACTGGTTTCTATCCATTTTAGTAGTCCTGCAATTATCATTTGGCTGAAACTGGACTGGGATGAATAGTAGGTTGTCCTTTCCCCTGGTTTTTTGTGGCGTCTTATGGCGTTAAACTGTAGAAGAGTTTTAAGAGCTTGACTTACGGCGGCTAGACTATAATTGGTTTTATCGCTAATCTGTTTCTGGGTCAGGGGTTCTGGGCTTAGTTGTATTGTGGCAAGAATTCTTCCAAGCATTGGGAAGCCCCCTCGTTCCTCCATTAACCGCTCCCAAGCCTGTGTAATTATTGATTTAGCAGATTGTAGTTCTTCTGCTTCCCTCATTGTTTTTCCCTCATTTTAGGTCCAAGTATTACATAATGGGGAAGGTTTATATATTTTACTAATTTTATTAATTATTGAAATTATAAAAATTTGTAAAAAATGGGTGCCTAAAATTGAAGAGTGTAGAATACTGGTTAAAGTTACCTGTACGTATCATTCTCAAACCAAAAACCACAATGCAAGAACTTAAACAGAGCGAATCGATAAGAATCCCGATAGTATATATGCTCACCCTTGGTTTAATTACCTCGGTAATGGCCGCTATTTTAACACAGTATGGTATATCCTACGTTGATCCCAGAAATTGTGGAGGCTCTGCTCAAATTCTGGCAGGCTGGGTAATTGCCCACTACGGTTATACATGGCCAACTCTAAACCAAATCTTAGGATACATATTACTAAACGAGTTTGGATACTTTATCCTCACAATTGCATTCATACCTTTTACCGCTCCACTTGCCCGCCGACTAAAACTAAGAGACACTGAAGACGCTCCAAAATCAATTCGGTATTACGTTCTCAGATGTGTACAGGCAATATGTTACGGTATGACGCCAGCTTCAATATTTGGGTGGATACCCAACCCAGTTAGCATAATAGGGCTATGGGCCTCAATGTGGCAGTTATATGCACTAAAAATCTTCTATGATTTCAACTGGAAAAAGGCAATATTAGTATTCGCGGCGGGTTTTCTGGGCGTATTACTCCTCCGGGAAGTAGCATCACTGCCATGGATCCTTGGAGTTATACGCTAAAATTCTTATGAACAAGCATAAATAATAATTATTTATGGAGAGTGGTGAAGTTTCATTTTGGATTTTTGAGGTGATTCAGGGTTGATTCGGTTTGATAATAGATATATAAGAGAAGAGTTTAAAATTAATCTTAATTTAGTGAAGCAAATTGCATGGAGGGATAAGAGTTGGAGTACGATAAGGAGTTGACTTCTGAAATCAAAAAATTCCTTCTTGATCAGGGGGCTGACCTCGTTGGTATCGCTCCTATCTCCAGATTCGCCGAGTGCCCCAAGGAAACCCACCCCCAACATTATATGCCGGATGCAACGTGTGTGATATCTTTTGGAATGAAAATAATGGATGGGGTGTGCGATGTTTGGGGAGAGTATAGTCAGCCTCACAAGAGTATTGCTCCATATCTGTTCTATGGTTATGGATTGTTAAACTTTGACATGTCTAGAATAGGGAACATTGCCGCGAAGCGGTTGTTGGAATTCAGGGGCTACAAATCCCTTATGTTTCCCCCAACTTGGATGATATCCCAGTATCGATTCATTGAAAGGGTTTTGGAGCCTTACGTTACCTTTTTGGCGGACTTTTCTCATCGCCACGCTGCTGTGGCCGCAGGGTTGGGTGAATTTGGATTTAATGGGTTAGTTTTGGTTCCAAAATTTGGTGCTCGGGTACGCTTTAATTCAATTATTACCAATGCTCCCCTAATGCCAGATCCCATGTATGAGGGCCCTAAACTTTGTCAGCCGGAAAAATGTGATTATAAGTGTGTTAGGGATTGTCCAACTGAAGCCTTAACTCTTGATGAAACCTTCACAGTGAAAATTGGTGATAAACAGTACGTGTATTCTAAGCCCAATAAGGTGCGGTGTATTATGGGCATATACGCTATGGTCAGAGGAACAGGTGCCAGGACCAGAAAAAGGTTGCCTCCCAGAGAAAAAAGGAGATTACTATTGAAGATTTTGTGCAGGGACGCAAAGGGATTGGGGCTTTTGACCAAATTTTTCTGGAGGACTGTCGGGGCATAATTTGCGGAGACTTCTGCGGCAAGTGTCTTCACGGCTGCCCCGCACACAAGTTTTACAAGGAGTAACTCTTCCATTGTAACTTTTTATTTCTTTATTGTGCCTTATTTAGTTGACATGCTTAGTTCTCAGATTTTGGGAGATTGTGCGTAGGTTTATGGATTTAGGAAGCCTTTAATGTTGTCGCGAAGTGATGCCCAAAAGGTATGTTTTGTTATTGGTTGGCTAATGTTTTCAATGCGGTTTATTCTGTAGTATGCTGGGGGATGAGGGTCGAATGCTAGCCATTCTAGTCTTCTGTATCTTCGGTAAAATGGTTCTCTTTTGTAGATGGGGAGTAGCTTTTTGTAGGCTATTTTTTTCAACCCGTTGGCTAACGCTTTGGGGTTTCCAATGTATTTTACTGCGTCTATATCGCAGCGGGCTTCGAAGACTTTTCCTATGCTAACAACGAGTGCGAGGAAGGCGATGAGATAGAGGAGAAAGCCGTTATATCCCAACACGGCTATGTAGGGGGCAAATATGTAGAAGCGGAGCATAAATTCCAGAATGACTAATCCGAATAGGATTATGGGGTCATGGTTTTTCAAGTGGCTTAACTCGTGGCCTATGACACCTATTAGTTCTTCTTCTTCAAGTTGCTGCATTATGCCAGTGGTTATGATTATGGCTCCCAGTCTTGGTGAAGGCCCCATAGCCGCGGCATTTGCCACCTCAGTGTTTGCCACAACTATTTTGGGCATAGATAGTTTGAAGGCTTCAGCGGCTTTTTTTACAAGTTGCCAAACGTTCACCGTTTTTACTGAAAGCCTGTCTGGTTGGCACTCAATGCCGTAGTCAACAAATATTTTTTCTGCCAGTTCACATGTAACTTTTTTACGCGTCGAAACTATGTCCCTATAAATTTTCTCTCTTATTTCAGGAATTTTACCTGCGTTTGTTTTCAAAAATTGTTCATATTCTGCCATAGTGAGGCTATATTGTAAGAGAATGACTTCTGGTCGGTCTTCGGTGATTACCCAGTCCCCCCTCGCCGCTAGCCTACCTGAAAAAAGGGCGAATAAAAGAAGAACAATTCCCAAGAGTAACGGTCCATAACTTTGGAACACGATGAGGAAGATGTAGCTTAGAAATATGAACATGAAAAATATTCCGTACATGCTTCGGGAGAAGAAAATATCAACCCATCTATTGGCTTTGGGTGATTCGGGAACCATTTTCTCCCCCTGTACATATGCAAAGTAGAGGGACATATTGGCCATCTGTTCCTCAAAAACCTGAACCATCAGAAGTGTGTCTTCGTACAGATCATCTAAAAAAGATTTGGGAATATCTGCGCTGCTGGGCTGCATACTTAACCTAATGGGAATACCCGCCTCAAGTGTGACCTCAACATAGTTTCCCGTTTTAGGTATGTAAACCTTGTAGGTCAAACAGTTCCTGCCATCCTCAGTATACAACTCAACTTCCTTAAAGTTACGGTAACCCTTGTAACGGGAGAGATAATACTTTTGTAAAAACTCTGGAAGATAGCTCACATTTGCCGGAACCAGCTCAGTATCGATAGTGTACTCCACTACGCTCAATAAGTCACCACTTTCTGTCAAAACAATTCACCTCAAAAAAAGTAAAAGCCCTCTCCAAAATAATTAGTTCTTGTAATCTAACAATAAGTATGAGTATATATTTCTTTCACATTTACACTCCGCCGCAAAAATCGGAGGCTTTCTCGACAACTACGTAAATCCAAAAAGAACATTTGATATGAAAAGTGAAAAATTTGCTGCAAAACATTTCTAACCGGGAGTGTCCCTAGAACTATTCGAACTTCTGAGGTATACAGTGGAGCTTGTAACAACTGAGCAAAAAAATTTAATATATAGTGATTTTTAAAAAAATAGTTCAAACATATAAGGATATGATTCTAAATGATTAAAACCAAATTAACTGAGATGTTGGGAATAAAACATCCCATAATACAGGCTGGAATGGGGCCCCATAATACTACAAATCTTGCGGCGGCCGTTGCAAATGCTGGTGGACTGGGACTTATCTCCAGTATTGGGATGGGTTACTTGGCCTTTATGGATAAGCCGCTTTTTGGATTCACCGAAAAAACTCCAAGAGAACAGATGCTTCGCTCAATTGAAACTGTAAAAAACATGACCAAAAAAACAGGAGGCGTCTTCGGGATAAATGTGCCCGTAGCAGTGGAGTTCCAATCCATTTCAAAAGAGTTGATAGAAGCGGGGCTTGAAGCCAGGGAAACCGATGAGGAAGTTAGGAGAAGAATGAAGGTCATAGTCACCTCTGCAGGGAACCCCGAACCCTTTGTAGAGAGTATAAAAGAATCGGGAGCTTACCATTTTCATGTATGCCCCTCTCCCTACCACGCGAAAAAGGTTGAAGGATTTGGCACCGATGTGGTTATAGCCTCTGGCCATGAGGGAGGCGGTCATGTCGCACATGAACCTGTACATACAATGGTTCTGCTTCCAGAAGTTGTAAAGACTGTTAAAATTCCAGTGGTTGCGGCGGGAGGTATTTGTGATGGGGCAACACTTGCGGCTGCTTTAGCTTTAGGTGCTGTGGGTGTTCAGATGGGTACGCGTTTTATTGCCACCAAGGAGAGTGATTTCCATCAACCCTACAAGGATTATGTTGTAAACACTAAGGATGTTAGAGACACTGTTTTGGCCAAGGGTCTCTTTGGGAAAATTAGGTATATGAAGAACCCAGCCGCATTAAGGCTTTGGCGGGCGGAGCAGGAGGGTGCATCAGAGACCGAGCTTTTCAATCTCGAAATGGCGGGATTCGCAGCAATTGATAAAGGGGACATAGAGAACTCAGCTATGGCTGGAGGAGAAGTGGCTGGTAGAATTTCAGACATTCCCACCGTGAAGGAACTTATGGAACAAATTGTTAAGGATGCAGAAGACATTATTAGAAACAGGTTACCGAAATTAATTGTCTAGCTCCCTTATTCTTAATATGAGACAGGGGTTTCGTGGCATAGCTTACTTGAAGGGGTGTTTACCGCCCCTTTTTGATCTGTCTTTGTGTTTTTATTCAAGTTGGCATTTTTTGCTTCTTTTTTAAAGAGACTTACTCTGAAAAGCATTAATCCTCCAATTAAGTGTGCTTGTAAAGTGTTAAAAGAGTTTAACTTTTTATGTTTAGTATTTTTCTGGCTTCTTTGGGTGTTGCGATTTCTCTTCCTATGTCGTCGGCCATCCTTACGACTTTCTCCACGAATTGAGCATTGCTTTTTGCGAGTTCCCCCTTGGAAATGTATATGCTGTCCTCCATACCCACGCGTACGTGTCCTCCTAGTACTATGGTAACTGCAGCTATGGGAAATGCGTATCTCCCCATTCCCGCCGCTTGCCAGGTGGAGTTTGGGGGAATGCTCTCCACCAAGTGTATTAGATTTTTGGGTGTGGGAAGAATGCATTGACCTGGAATTCCCATTACGAAGTTAAAGTGTAGGGGTTCCTTTAGTGCTCCAATTTCTTTTAGGAGCATGACGTTGTTTATAAAGCCGGTGTCGTAGATTTCGAGTTCAGGTTTTGTTCCGTTTTCAAGCATTGTTCGGGAGATGTACTCTAACTCGGAATAGTTTTGTTTCAAGACGAAGTCTCTTACCCACTTCCGTTCTTTGAAATCGTATCTTCCTGTTAGTCCTGCACCGACGCTGAAGGACGCTAATTCTGGCTTGAAGGTGGGTATTAGTTCCAGTCTCTTCTCTAAGGGTATTGTCGCCGCACCGCCAGTGGAAACGCATATGATGGCGTCGCACTTCTGTCTTATTCCCTCAATTATTTTTCCGAAAATCTTTACATCGGTGGTGGGTCTATTTTGTTCGTCTCTAGCATGAACGTGTACAATTGAGGCGCCCGCCTCCCAACACTCGTAAGCCTGTTTAATTATTTCCTCCGGCTTCTCGGGAAGATTAGGGTTATCGGCTTTGGTGTGAAAATTTCCAGTTAAGGCTACACATATGATTAGCTTCTCCATCTTAAACCGCCAATTTTTGTGCTATTTTGCTTTAAAGTCTGGTTTGCGTTTCTCTATAAAGGCTCTTATTCCTTCCTTTGCATCTTCGCTTTGCCTTAGGGGTTCTGCTAGGTACTGTTCCAAGAGGAGTCCTTCCCTTAAGGGCATTTCCATACCTCGAAGAACCGCCTTCTTTATTGCTCTCACAGCTAGTGGGCCCTTCTCACATATTTCTTGGGCGGTTTCCGTTGCGGTGGGCATTAGTTTTGAAAGAGGCACAACTTTGTTGACAAGTCCTATTTGGAGCGCTTCTTGTGCGCTTATCCTTTTTGCCAGTATCATCATTTCAAGGGCTTTGGCTACACCTATTATTCGGGGTAATCTTTGTGTTCCACCGGCTCCAGGCATTATTCCTAATTGTGCCTCTGTTAGGCCGAAAACCGCGTTTTCTGAAGCTATTCTGATGTCGCAGGCGAGTGCTATCTCCATTCCTCCAGCCAAACAGTAACCATTTATTGCAGCAATTATGGGTTTCCATATCTCAAGGTTTCTTGTTATTCCTCCCAGTCCTGGTTCCTTTTCTGCCATTTCTAAACGCTCAGCTGGACTGAACTTGGAATAAAATTCTCCAATTTTTCTCACATCAGCCCCAGCGCAGAAGGACTTGTCTCCCGCTCCAGTTATTATTGCCACCCAAAGGTTTGGATCGTCTCTGAAATCTATCCATGCTTTGTTTAGCTCCATGATAGTATCTGGGTCTAGTGCGTTTCGAACTTCTGGGCGATTTATGGTTATTATGGCTATCCTATCCTTCTTTTCGTAAATTATACTCATTTTAAACACATCCCCTTTTTAAATTGGCTTAAAATAATCAATGTCCAGAATATTTCCCTCTCGCTGATCCTTGAAAACTGCTTGCACACGCATACCAGGTTTAATCTTATCTAGGTTCACTTCTCCAAGGATGTGAACCATATTGGTGTCCGCTCCATCAAGCTTAATGATGCCATAGGCCAACGGTGGCTTCTTGGGCAGGTTGGGGCTGGAGCGATAAGTAACAGTGTAGGCAACCAAGGTGCCCTTGTCTCCAACCTCCACCCACTCATTGGTCTCTGCCATACACTTCCCACAATATCTACGTGGAGGCACTAGAATCTGGCCACATTTGGGACACTTAACTCCCATAATTCTCTTGTTATCCCTAAGCTCTATGAAGAACTTGCTAGCAATGCGCCCCACGCTGTAGCTGAAGGGCAAAACAATCCTTGTAGGTAGTATGACAGCGTCTTCCTTCTCACTCATTTTTAGTCTCACTCCTCAATTGTTCTAAAATAAATAATGTCCGTGATGTTTCCCTCGAGTTCTTCTCTCCACACGGCTTGAACCCTCATTCCGATTCTCATCTTGCTTAAATCATTCTCTTCCAGAAAGTAGTTAATTGTAGTATCTGCGCCGTCCAGTTGAATGAGAGCCATCCCGTAGGGCACTGGCCTAGGCTTCCCAGTTCTAGGGTCTACGAATGGCTGATAAACTACGGTATAGGCTCTAACAGTCCCCTTATCGCTAATCTCAGACCACCCATCTATCTTCTTATAACATTCGCCACAGATAAGTCGGGGGGGCAGATAAACCCGGCCGCAACTCGAACATTTTGCTCCTAAAATCTTTCTCTCCTCTTTCCAAGCCCTGTAAAATTTAGTATAGTAACTACCTCCAGACCAGCGGTACTCAAGATTCATATTTATGGAAACCCTAAGGAGATCCTTCTCTTCTTTTACTTCTTCCTTACCTTCACTCTTGGACATATTTTTGCCTCCTATAAATTGCTTGATAAAACCATCACGTCACACCAAGTGTACACACCGTATCCGTGAACTAAGACTGTTTCGACATCAGGCACTTGCCTCTTACCACCCTTTCCATGAATCTGCAACGCTCCCTCCGCAGCCCTAATGACTCCTGAAGCACCCACAGGGTTTGTGGATAGGACTCCCCCGGAGGGGTTCACGGGAAGCTCACCGTCCATTGAAGTAACGCCCTCATCTATGAGCTTACCAGCTTCGCCCTCCTTACAGAATCCCATAGCTTCGTACCATGCCATCTCAGCATAAGAAACTGGCTCGTATATTTCCGCAACGTCAAATTGTTTCAGAGGGTTAGTTATGCCTAACTTCTTATAGATTATATTGCAGCACTCGCGGATGGTTCTTATGGTGGCCAATCTGTTTATGTGATCCCCCAAATAGGGAGTATCGTGTCTGGTAACTGCTGCTTTAACCCAGGCGGGGTTTTCACAAAGTTCTTTTGCCTTCTTCTCGGAAGCATAAATAATTGCGCAGGCACCATCGGACTGCGGACACATATCAAACAAATGAATGGGATAAGCTATGTACCTTGAGTTCAAAACCTTTTCAACTGTTAAATCGGGAATGTGAAGATGGGCATAGGGATTGTTTAAAGCGTTCTTCCTGGCCTTAACAGCAACTTTGGCGGCTTGCTCCTGTGTAACTCCCCTAGAAGCCATATATTCCGTTATGGAAAGTGCGAAGTTTCCAGGCGCAGCAGAGGCCACTGGTCTATCCCAGAAGGGATCAGCAAGAGCCATACCGGCAAATGTGTGACCATCAGAGTGTTTTTCGAATCCCACAACCATCACAATATCAAAGAGCCCCGATGCAGTAGTGTAATATCCAGCTATGGCCGCAGAGGAGCCTGAAGTGCCCCCAGTAGCAATCTTTAACTGGTGTTTCAGGTAGGCGCCAGCCCCTTCTGCAACCCACATGTCCGGAAGAGCTCTACCCTCAAATAGCTCCATATTATCTGTTATCACTGCATCTATATCCTTCATTTCTAATTGTGCGTCTTCTAGGGCTCTACTTGCAGCTTCGAATACCATTTCTGCCTGATTAGCATCATTCCTTTTACTTACATGCTTGGTTTGGCCCGTTCCAATAATGGCTACATTTCTCTTCATTTAAGAGACACCTCCTCAATCATCTGCCCACAATAACCACACAGTGCATTTGCCCACAGGGACCAGTAGTCCCATGTGCCAGCGCTGTTTCTACTTCAGGCACTTGACGTTTACCTGCTTCGCCCCAGCACTGCTCTACAGCTTCAACCAGTCTGGTTAAACCTGCCACGATGTAGGGATTTCCTGCAAGCATGCCGCCCGAAGGATTGACTGGTAGCTCTCCGCTCATCTCAGTTATTCCCTCATCTATGAGCCTTCCAGCACCTCCTCTTTGGCAGAAGCCCAGCCCCTCTAACCATAAAAGTTCCTGATAGGAGAAGGGCTCTGAAATCTCTGCAACGTCAATCTCCTTCAAGGGCTCATTTATATCTGCGAGTTCGTAGGCTTTCTTGGCAGCGGTGGTTAATGCGGAACACTCGGTAAGGTCTCGGTCGCCGAGGTAGTGGGAGTCGTAGCAGTTGCCCATGCCCTTAATCCAGACTGGTTCTTTCCCCTTTTCCCTAGCTATTTCTTTAGCCCTCTTCTCTGATGCCAGAATCAAGGCACATGCACCATCCGAAACAGGAGCTGCTTCAAGGGATTTGATGGGGTAAGATAACATTTCTGATTGAAGAACATCGTCCACACTTATGTTCATCGGTT
Organism: Candidatus Jordarchaeia archaeon; assembly: GCA_018383815.1. Lineage (GTDB taxonomy): Archaea > Asgardarchaeota > Jordiarchaeia > Jordiarchaeales > Jordiarchaeaceae > Jordiarchaeum. The sequence continues at coordinate 19,592 of JAHAWU010000049.1, forward strand.
GGTAGGCGTAGGGATTATTAAACGCATTTCGATGATTTTTAACTGAAACCTTAGCAAAATGCTCCTCGGACAAGCCGTATTTATTCATGTACCAGTTTGCCTGTAACCCTGCAGAAGAGAGATAATCTAACCCCAACATTTGCTGGTAAACAGGATCAAAAACCCAATTAGTAATATCGTAGTGGGCACCCCTGGAACCTAAACAGTGGGCTACAACCATGACAACGTCAAAGTTGCCTGATAGAATATTTAAAGCTGCGTGGAAGGTAGCCAGAATGCCGTCGTCGGCAACTCTGGTTTCTGAGCCCATAACGCCTCCAACCACTTCGGTGAGGAATGCGCCAGAGGCGGTGGCGCCGTCCCAGAGGTCTACAGAGGCGCTCACAGTGTTTTCGATGTCTTTTATGCTTAGACCTGCATTCTCCAGAACCTTTGTGACTACCTCGTATGCAACTTCGGGGATGGTTTTATTCAGCACTAAGCCGTATTTTGATTGTGCTGTCCCAACAATACCCACTTTCTCTGGTAGACCCATTCTCTACACCTAATAGTTCACTTGTTTTGGGAATTCATTTATCCTTGAATTCCGCCTTTCTTTTTTCCAAAAAGGCGGCCATTCCTTCCCGGGTGTCAAAGGTTGTGAAGTTTATTAGAACAGTGTTTATGGAGTAGTCGATTGCTGTGTCTAGGTCGGTTGTCATCCATTTGTGAATGATGTCCTTCTGTGTGGCGAACACCGTGTTGCTGTACCTTGTAAGTGTGTCTACCCACCGCTGAACTTCGTTGTCCAGCTCTTCTGGTTGCACCACTGCATTAACTAGTCCCCGCCGCTCTGCCTTTTCAGCATCCCAAAATTTTCCTGTGAGGGCCAGTTCTCTTGCGCCCATTATGCCAATAGCTTGAACCAGAATTGCGGCTTCCACAATGGCTGGGATTCCAACCTTAATGTTGGGGAGGCCGAACTTGGAGCGGTTAGTGGCAATTATGAAGTCGCATGAGATTGCTAGTTCCAGTCCCGCTCCTAAACAGTAACCGTCAACAGCGCATATGATGGGTCTTTCACAGGTTCTACAGGCGAGAAAGGTTTTGTGTAATTGTTTGGGAATCTCTCTTTGCTTCCAAACTTCGCTGGGAAGGCTTACAAAATCGATATCTGTTCCGGCGCTGAAAGCCTTATCTGTAGTGGATTTGATGACTATTACCTTTATTTCATCATCTTTTTGAAACTCTTTTAGTGTTTCCTCCACTTCAACTAATAGGTCCATGTTAATGGCGTTCAATTTTTCGGGACGATTCAGAAATATTCTACCTACCGGAGGATCTTTTTGGGTGATTATTGTTTTGAGTTTTTTCTCTTCTTTTACCACCAACGAAATATGCCTCCTTCTAGAGTTAGTTTGTGTGAAATATACATTCTAATATACTCTTAACTTTGTGGAATTATATGTCCTATCGGATATTGGAGTTTTGTATCCTTGCAATTTTGCCATAAAAATCTTTTGTGATTTTTATAGCGCTCCGAGGAAGAATCGCTCAGGGTCAAAGATTCTCAAGAGGGATAATTCTTGTTCGGATGGTGGTTCAATTTTTTCAAGATGTTCTGCTAACTCAACCTTCCATCCAGTGTTCTGTATAATTTTTTGAGTCATTTCACTCTCCGAAATTCCTCTTTGAGCATAGTACTTTTTCAGAACCATAATTCCGTGTTCTTTTTCGAAAACGGCGTGTGAGGTTATGATTTTGCTAACCCTTTTTCCCGGACAGGTTATGTAGGGTACCTTCTCCACGAGACGCTCTTTGTTTTGCACCATTATCACCATGGTCTCCTGAGCTCTAGCAACTATGTCGTTGGCGCCTCCACTGCCCACCAGTGTAACCCCATCAGTTCTTGTGGAGTTAATGTTTCCGTACTTGTCAACTTGTCCAGCAGATAGAATGGCCATAGACTTGGGATAGTTGACATTTATTCCAATAGAACCCACCAAGTCGGTTATCATTTTGCATGAGGGTATGTTTGCCATAGTAAATATGAATGGGTCTGTTGGTTTTGGAAGATATCCAAACATGCCCCACTCCACAAGTAGATCTACCAGAATGTTCTCAGATCTTAGTTTGTGGATTGCCAGCCATGCAGCCAAGTTTGCCATGCCGATTCCTGCAAGGAGAATCTTATAATCCTTACTTTTTATCGTTTTAACTAGTTCTCTGGAAGCTGCCACAATGGCTCTTTCCTCTTCAGTAAAGGTATCGAAACTGGGCATGTTGCGTAGGGTGTGGGGAAGTAGCTGCTTCCAGGACTATAGATTCGGATGAATTTTTGGGGTTTACGTGTGTTTTTCTTTCCCTTCTTGGTTTTTTCTCAAAGGCGTTCTGGTTTT
>JAHAWU010000051.1 GCA_018383815.1 Candidatus Jordarchaeia archaeon
CTCTTCCTTCGCCTCACAAACCACCTCTTTCGCAGCTCTGTGGTACTCTCGAGCACACGTTATCATTATATTGATGGAACAGTTAAAAAAATCTTTCGAACAGCATTGCCAGCAGCCTCCCCACCTCGCTCTCCGGGTACCGGTACTTTCCTCCGGGGGTCTTTATGAACTTTATTTTGCCGGCGTAGGCCCACTTCTTCACGGCGACGTAGGACACTCGAAACCGCTTTGCCACTTCACCCGTGGTGTAGAACTTCTCCATGGCCAAGTATATAGGTTTTCGAAAATTAATAAACTTTACACTAAATAGAAGCAGTTTTTACCCCCTACTTTCTCCATAATCTTTTGAAGAATTGTTACCTGAAAGCGACGCACGACCTTTACAAGCAAGATACCCTTACCTATTCCTATCAGGTTAATAGCACTATTTGAAATGTCGAAGTGGATTAAAGAAGGATAGTTTTTGGGGGAACGTATTTAAAGGAGGACGGGGTTAATTGTTGTGGTTTATGGGAGAATTGTTTTTGCTTGCATTATTGCTGCTACGAGGTCTGTGGGTTTTACTCCGGGTGTAGATATATTTTGTGTATAGAATTGTTCAACTATTTGTTTTATGCTTTGATAATTGTATGGTGTGTCTTTTAGCATTTTTTCAAGTTGTTTTAGTGCTTGTGGGGGGTTTATGAAGAAGTCTCCGCTTATGTTTATCTCCTTTATGTTGTTGTTGGATATGTTTAGGGAAACGCGTATTAGTCCTCCGGGAGCCTTGTATGCTGTTTCGTGTTCAAACTCGAGGCTGCTTCCAAAAATCCATTCGGGAGAGCTGTACTTTTTTTGGAGTTCCCGGGCCATTTCTAGTTCTTCCGGTGTGAGTCTGGAGTCTTGGAACTCCACGCCGAGAGCTTCTTGGTATCCTCTGCGAACCGCGTCCTTCACGATACTCACGGGAATTGTTTTTCCCAGCTCTCTTCTTATTGTTGTCACTCTGTCTCTTACTGAGGAGGCATTCTTGTCCCTAAGTTTTTCGGCGGGCACTATTAGAGCATTTTCCAAATTTTCAAAGTTGAGATCCATGAGAAGGGTCCCGTGATGTATGAGAACATTGTAAAGTTGGTGTTGAGCGTTTCCAGAAATTTTTCTCTTACCTATGACAATATCATTTACGGGTCTAAATTCTGCCTCCAGTCCCAATAGTTTAAGGGCGATAATTAAGCCCCTACAGAGATACGAGTATGACTCTACGGGGTCCTTGAAGGATCTGAACTTGTTAGTGTCTATGTAGAGTGAGTAGTTTAGGTTTCCTGAATCCTGGTATACTGCCCCGCCTCCTGATAGTCTCCTCACTATTTTTATTCCCTTATGTTTACAGTAATCTATGTTCACTTCTTTCTCTACCCGCTGGTTGCACCCCACGCTTACGATGAGGGGATGTTGCCACACTCTGAGAGCGTTTGGAGAATTTTTTTCCAGTATGCTTCTGGCCAGGGTTTCCTCTATTGCTAAGTTCGTGTAGGGGTCATCTGAACTATAGTCGATAAAGCGCCAGGACTCCTTCAAAGCCACCCCACCCCTTTATTTTATTCTTTTAATCTCTTCCTTTATAACATTTAGGAATTCTTCGGGGGTGGGAACAGTTCTTCCATATTTTAGTTCTCCGTTTACTATTACTGCGGGAATCTGGGACTTTTTAGCAGCTTCTATTAACCCGTTTGTAACAGTGACGCCGGGGGGTAAGCCTCTTCCCCTTCTCCATATCCTTAATTCAATTTCTTCTTCGTTCCCAGACATTTTTATTCCCTCTTTCACATTTTTTTCAATCTGGGAACACATTTTTGTGGGGGGAGAAGCAGTCAGAACCTCTATGAGAAGTTTACCATAAGCTAGGGGTGGAGAAAACTCTAAATTCCATTTTGGAGACTGGTACTTAGTTTTCAAAACCCGTTCAAAAGTGTTTTTCTCTAAATCTGTCAAACTTCCCTCGACAAGAGCGGCCCCAAATTTTTCCCTTATCCTCTGCGAAGCTTCCCCTATAAATTCTTTAATCGTCTTTTTGCTTGATGAGAGCCTTGTTAAACTAGATACCTTTTTGGGGAGGATACCCGCAGAGTTGGCAAAATTCACATCAACATCTAGGTAAACGACGCCCTGAAAAACCAGTACGTCATAGTACCAAAACTGTGAAACCTGAGAAATTACCACATCATCCACGAATAGGTAGGACGTATTATCAAAGGCACATTTTAACCCAAAATTTTCTATTGTCTCAATTATTGGGGAGTAAACCAGCCGGTACAAATCATTTAACTCTCTTGGAAAAAGGGGATCGCGTGTATCAAGAATAAAGCCCAAGAGTAGTGAGCCTTCATCAGCATAGAATGTTTGTCCATCAGTAACCCTCCTAATAATACTGACATTTTTCCCTTCCAGAAAACTCATCTGGTCTGGGTTCAACCGCAGGTTTCCCAAAACTATGGAGGAAGGGCTTCTCCAAAAATGTACCGAGTTGGGCGCATCTCCACCCTTAACGTGGAGCATAATGGTTTCATCTAAGGCCCACCCCCGGCTTGGCTCAACAATGTCTTGGGTGAAAAGTCTTAATTCCTTAATTTTGGTAACCTCCCTTATTATAGTACACACATCTATCCTTTTTACATTCTTCATTATTGGAAGAAAAAGGACAGCCCTCGAAATTTGAGGGTAATTTGAGTTTAAATTTTTTTTCTAAATAGTCTATGGCGCTCTCTATAGAAGTATAAACGCTGGCTTTGCAGCATCTCGGACCCCCCAACCTCGAAATGGAAAGTAGTGATTCACCACTAGCACACAAAGACTCAGACCTCTCAGTATCCGACTTGTAAGTTGCCCCTGTTAGAACACTTATAGCAATCCCAACACCTGCTCCAGCACCACACACCCCCCAGGATCCGCAAGTACCATAAGGTATCCTTTTCCCCCTCTTAATGGCAATCTTAACTGCTCGGGATGGCAAATCATACCCTACATTTTTTATGGCGGTTAACAGCACAGCGGGAACAAGGTAGTGATGTATGGGAGAATGCATGGGTATTGCGGGATGCTTCATAATTAGGTTGGCTAGTTCGTACGGATTTTTTATTTCACTTCTCTCACAGGTTTTTAAAACTAGTTCTTCGGGAAGAGCTAGCCTACAATTCTCGCAGACAAAGTGATGTTCATCACAAGTATAATCAGCCACTGAAACCTCCTTACAATATATGCACTTCAGCTCCTCAGAAGTTGGGTGAAGAACCTTATCGCAAATATTGCAGTAGAAAACCTCGTTCTCCAAGAACAGCCCTCGACCAGTTTGAATAATTTATTAACTTCTCCAAGTTACCTTCTTGTCGGTTCATTGACGCAGTCCAACCCTTGAAGCATCCTGCAAAACTCGCAGTCAACAATTTTTTGGAAAAAAACGTATAAAGGAGGAGGTTTATGGCTATGCTTTTAGAGCATTTTCTATTGCTTTTTCTAGGCTTTCTGGCTTGAAAAATTCAGGGAACACTTGGCTGCCGTTTACCACTAGTCCTTTACTGCCGATTTTGAATTTTCTAGCCTCATCTGAGAAAGAAGGCTTCACGTCAAATTCCACTTTGTCTCGGTATTTTGTCAGTACTGCAAATACGCGATCCATGAATGCTGAGAATTGGCAGGCGCATGAGCCCATAGGGATGAAAATATCTACCTTAACTTTTGACATAGAATTATTCCTCCTATTTCCTGTTTTTGTTCTGCTTTATTCACCTTTTTCACTCTTGGTCTAAACTTGCTTTTTTGGTTTGACGCCCAATAACATAGTTTTCCCTGTATGATATTAGCGGCGACACCTTTTAAATATATCGACGTATAACAATATATCAATAATTCCACACCAAACCACAAAAGTGGAAAAAAGGGATCAAAAAGGATAAAGAAATTTAGAAAATGATTATGGCTTCGCCCTGCTTTAGAATTATTTTTGCCAACTCGTCTTCTTCAATGGGGGTGATGCCCTTTATTATTCTTGTTTCAGGTATTTTTCTCTCCGCGAGAGATTTTTTGTGAACATACAACTCGGACTCTGGAAGAAGGGTGTAGATTAAATCCTCCACACTAGGCATAGATATTTTTTCCGGACTTTGATTTGAAATTGTAGCATATACTCCATCGCCCATAAATAGTATAATGCATTTCAACCCACTGTTGAGACATGCAACAGCCACATATAGTCCACTGAAACAGTCTTCAAAACCATAGGGCGCTTTTGTGATTATTAGCAGTACCGTGTTAATTTTTATCACCTTCTTAAAGGGCTAATACCTTATCGCTGTTTTTGAGCCAGTAGCCCAAGTCACGCAGATTAGCTATGTGAACCCCACTAACATGTTGACTAGTGGGGTAGATTCCATCTTTTTCTTCCCCCTCAACATAACCTCTGGCTCCTGCGCAACGCGAACAGGATTTTATTTTCGCTCCCTTCTGAGCCAGTTCACTGAGTTTTTGGCCAACATTGGGAAAATATTTTGGGCTTTGTCCCTTCTTGGCAGAGTGAACCGCCTCCATATAAAGAAAAATGTTGACTTGGTAACCCTTTTCCAGAGCCTTTTCAGCAATTGAGAGACCAATGTCCACTCGCTGAGAGGCATAGGGGCCATGGTATATAATTAACGTCAATGTCTTGCTCATCCTAATCACCTAGAAGCATAAAATTCTATCCGCACTTTCCATGATATCAACAATCATTTTTCCAATCAAGTCATATTGGCATTTCACCTTTTGGGAAAGTAAATCCTCTTGAATGCCACGTGCCTCTAGGTCTTCCTTGCTTGCAAGAACTCGTATACTCTCAGAACTTATATTTTCTAGAGACATTCCTTTCATCCCACAGTATACGCCATCACCAATCAAGTATATTGTGACATTAGCTTCAGCTCTAATCATTTCGTTTATTATGATGAATGCTTTTGCTACTCGTTCTGAAATTGGAGGGTTCATTATGATGGAGACGACATTCAACAAAGGCTTACCACCACACGCTTAGGAGGGGAATAATTTCTTTTATCTTTATTCCAACAAATCAAGATTATTTTAAGCTACTTGCGGGGCGTTTCTCTTTTTTCAGAATTTGACTAAATATAATTAGTAGGATTCAAAGGCTGAACGTATATGTGAATATTATAATATTTAGATAATTTTATAAAAAGTTTTAGATTATAAATAATATAAAGAATAGAAACAAGAAAAACACATGCTGTCACAAAACACCACCGATTTGAAAGTGTTAATTTCTGTGGATAATACATTGTTTTGGATTATTTTCGCTAATACTAATTAGGAGGCTTTTTTTTGGAAGTTAGGGATCTAATTATGAAGAGAAATGTTGAATTTTTAAAGGCTCTGGCAGATGAGACAAGATTGAAAATTCTTCAGTTTTTAGGAGACAATGAGATGTGCCAATGTGACATTATTCCTGCCATGGATAAATCGCAGTCCACAATTTCCCAGCACCTTCAAATTTTAACAAATGCAGGAGTCCTTGAGTACCGCAAAGAAGGCCAAAGAAGTGTTTACAAATTGAAGGATGAACGAATTCGCAAAATCATGGAGTTGGTCAACAGTATTTCTAGAGATTCTCTTTTGGAAATATCTAAGCTCGCAAAATCAATAGGGAAATAAAGCCAAAAAATAGGAAAATAGAATTGTTTAAAAAAGAAGGGGATTTAGGAGTTTCGAAAAATACAGGCAGAATCCTAAAACCAATTGGAGTAACCTTTTTAGTGTTTATAAGTCTTCTAACCAGGTGCCGAAGGAGTTATCGTGGTCCTCTTCGTCTGAGAGTATGTTCATGAATAGTTGTTTGGTGGTGTAGTCTTTTTCTTTATCTGCCATTTCTATGATTTTCTTGTACATTTGAATAGCTTCTTCTTCGGCTTTCTTATCTAGTTCTATCATTTCTTTTAGGTTTTTACCAACTGTGATGGTTGAGGGTTTGGTTGTTGGTTCACCGCCGAGGTAGTCAAGTCTCTCCGCAATAGCTTCTGCGTGTTTCATTTCTTGGATGGCTATCTTTTTTAATTCGTCAACTATAGCTACGCTCTTTGTTCCAACCGCTCTTACATGCTGCCACATATATTGGATGGATACCTGTAATTCTCGGGCTATGGCCTTGTTTAGCCATTCCTTTAGCTCCTCGCTCGCCAATTTCTTTTCCACCTCCAATCAAATACAAAATTTTTATGGATAAGATATATGTGGCGCAAGTTATAAAATTAACTGGAATAAATTTTATTTTTTGTTAGGTAGTAACACATATAAATAGTTATTTGATATTCATTATTGATTGATATCCAATATATATAGGAGAGATTGCAATGACCAAAGTAGGAGAAATCTACTACTGCACAATCTGCGGAAACAAAGTACAGGTATTACAAGCAGGAAAAGGCACACTCGTATGCTGCGGGCAACAAATGATCCTTCAAAAGTAGGAGAAAATAAAACACCACTCACCCTTCTTTTTCTGCAAAAACCTACATAAGCTACGCTTCTTAGACAACCAACATACGCTGAAAGCGTTTCAGATAAAATATGAAAAAAGTTTTTCATGGCAAAGTATGAAAATGTTTTTCATGGCAAACTAAAAAGTAGCTCCAAGCAAAACTAAATTCAGTAATCACCAGTATTAATACTCTCCTCAACTACAAGTTGTGGGCCTATCTCGCCAACAATTCTTGTAATAGCTTCACCAAATACTGTTAATAAACCCAAAAAAGTCACTTTCTCAACATGTTTGATACATTTATCGGAGTTAATATGAGAAATCAGCATTAATGCTTGTGTATTGCCAAAATAATGCATTCGACTCTTGACGAAAACCCTAAAATAAGTTGCGAAAAGATTTAAGTTTCAAGAAGGTTATGGTCTCCACCAATTTAATAAAGAAGCATAACTCTAAAAAATCGTTGAGGTAATGAAAAATGAGTGAAAGACCAACGGGAGTTACAATTCTAGCGATACTGATGATACTCTATGGTATCCTTACCCTTGTGGGAGGATTTCTCATTGGAATAGCAGGGGCCGTCCCCTTCATAGGAATCAGCGTAACTGTTTTCATATATGTTATTTGGGGCATCATTTACATCATCGGCGGCTTGGGATTATTCTCCCTCAGAGATTGGGCAAGAATATTGGCTATCATAATTAACGTCCTAGGACTCATAGGCGGCATTATACTGACAATAACTATCGTTAGTGCTCTTATCGGCATTCCAATGATCATAATCAGCATCATCATCATCTGGTACCTTACGAAAGAAGACGTAAAAGCATACTTCACATAAAAAAGGATAAAAGTCCTTTTCTTTTTTTAATTCCCCAATTTTTTGGTTTTACCCTCAGGCCTAAAGAAAGAAGGCATATTCCAAAACTTATTTGTAAAAACCATATTTTTTTAAAAATTATAAAAAAGAGATGGTGGAATTGCCAAATTTTAAATTGTGGAGAGTTTAGTTGTTTGATGAATTAAGTTTTATGGTTTCCGAAGTTTATAGGTGTTCTTTGATGGTTTTTATTGCGTCTTCTGTGTGGGTTTTGAAGCCGAGGTCTTTTAGGCTTTCGCTTAGTGCGAAGATTGCGTGTATTGCTTTGTGGGGGTAGGCGTTGTAGCCCATGTGTCCTAGGCGTATTACTTTTCCTCGGAGTTCTCCCCAGTTGCCAGCAATCATTACTCCGTATTTTTGAAGAATATGGTTTCTGAGTTTTTCATCTTCTATTCCTTTTGGTATTTTTATGGCTGTTACTGTATCTGAACAGTAGCTTTCCTCTTTGGGGTATAATTCGAGACCCATGGCTTTAACAGCTTGCCTGACACTGCTTGCCACTTTGCGGTGCCGCTCATATACTTTCTCGATTTTTTCTTCCAGAATAAGTTGGCAGGCCTCGTCGAGGGCGTAGAGTAGGGAAGCTGTATGGGTGTATGGGAAGATTCTGTTTTGGAACCAGTCTCTTTTCCAGGATAATAGGTTGAGGTAGAAGCTCTTTATCTTGCTTTTTTGATCTCTCTTCTCCATTTTCTCCCAAGCTTTTTTACTCACTGATATTATTCCGACTCCGGGTGGGGCGCTGATGCATTTTTGGGAGCCTACAATGTTTATGTCTACGTGCCACTTGTCGGTTTCCACGGGTACTCCGGCAACGCTACTAACTGCATCGACTATGAGTGTTATTCCGTAATCTTTGCAGATTTTGCCTATTTCTTTGAGGGGGTTTAGGGTTCCGCTGGGGGTTTCACAGTGAACCATTGTGGCTACTTCTATACTTTTTTCTTTTTCGAGAACCCTCTCCACCTCCTCGGGTTTCACTATTTCGTCGTAGGGAAATTTGACGATTACTGGTTTTCCTCCATACATTTGAACAAAATTTGCAAAGCCCTCCCCATAAATACCAGAAGCTATTGTGAGGATCTTTTCATCCGGACTGACGAGACTTGCTACTGCGGCCTCAAGACCGATAATGGCCTCCCCAGAGTGTAGTATCACATCATTGTCGGTCTTCATAATTTTCTTAACCTTTTCACACAGGGAATCATAAAAGCTGAAAAAGTCAGGATCCAGGTCTGGATTTTGAAGGGGGCGAGCCATTGCCTGAAGAACACGCGGGTGAACCTCTGTAGGTCCAGGGGTAAACATTAACACCTTAAACCACCTCTCAGTAAGAACCAATTTTAGATGTGTTAATATAAATAAGAATGTTTCTTAAAATCTTCCCACAACTAGAAGCGGGACTCTAAAGGTGAATTTCCCCGATGTGCAATAATGGTTTGGAAACTTGTGATTTTTAGTATTTATATGGGTAGATATCTTTTAGGGGGGGATTTAGTGTATTTTTGCACCTTCGCCTATTCCTGATATCCATCCTTGGGTTGCCCCTGCGGCCATTCCTGCTTCTAGAACTTCTTTGCATTTTTCAGAGTTTACGAGTGAGATTAGGCTGCCTCCCATTCCTGCTCCTGAAATTTTTGTTCCGTATGCTCCAGCTTGTAGTGTGGCGTCTCTTATCTTTTCCAGTTTTGTCAGGCTTACTTTGTATAAGTCTCTTAGAAGCTCGTGTTGATAGTTCATTATTTCGCCCAGAATCTGGAGGTTGTGTGATTTGTTTTTTATTCTCTGCCATAGGGGATTCATTGATGGTTCCTTTTTTGGGGGTTTTGGTTTTATGCCTTTTAGGATTTCTAGAGCGATTTCTGTGGATTTTTGCATTCTGAGGGTGAAGCGTATTCTATCCGCCACATCATTGCGCAGTGGTTTTAGGTATTCTTCTAGTTCCTCCTCGCTTATTTTTTCCCACTCTGGCTCGTCGAAGCGGTAACCTAATTTGTTTTTAATTTTGATTGGAAGCCTGCTGTATTCCATGAGGTTTTTTAGGCCCTCATTTATTTCCTTTTGTCTTACTGGATGAATTTCGGCGGTAGAGTGTTTTACTCCAGAATTGAGGATTACAAAGGTGAGGTTTCTTGCGGGAAGCTTTTCCACCCGGTAGGGAAACTTGCAATCTAGTTTTATTATTCCTCCAAATGCTGAGCCATACTGGTCCAGACGCCCGCAGGGTATGCCTAACTCTGCGTTTTCTGCTTGGTAAGCTATTTCGGCTAAATCTCTTTCCTTATATTTTAGTTTGAAGGCTTCATTCAGTAGTGTAGCGAAGGCCACTTCTAGAGCGGCACTGCTTGCCAATCCTGACGCTATGGGAATTTGGCTCTTAACATGGATGCGCATTCCTCTGAGTTTCTTTGAAAGCCCCCTTTTTTCCAGAATTTTCACTATGGCTCTGAAGTAGTTTCCGAACCATCCCTTCCCAAGATACTCTATACTGCCTATTGGGAACCTGTCCTGAAATTTCTCTCCTGCCATCTGAAGGTCTAGTGAATTTACTTCGAAAACATCATCGTTCCCAAATTCTCCGCACATGTAGGTTCTCAGGTTTAGGGCTACGGGTACCACTGGTAATCCTTTGTAATCTTGATGAGTGTTTAGGAAGTCTGCTCTTGCCGGTGCAGAAGCGATAATGTTTGAACCATTTTTTGTGAATGGTGTTTCCGAAATTGAGTTTATATTTTTCATTTAGTATTTCGTTCTCCATTTTTGTTCATTCCTTTTTGGAAGACAAATAAATTTTTTTCAGGAGCAGGGCGTCGAACTCAATATTAGGGCTCTCTGAGATCACTATTCCTTTTATCCGGTAGTCCTTCCAAGATTTTACCAGTTCCACATAATTTATGTCAGACTCCTCTAAAATAGTATGTCGCAGCTCTCCCTTGGGGGAATACTCTATTCCCGATATGTGAATGTGCATGTTGTCAAGAATTTCACGGCCCAAACCTTCCTCCAATGTGTTGAGGATCAGTTCAAAGTGTTCATACCTTCGAGACATGCCGCTTGTGCGGGCGTTGAGATGTGCAAAATCAACATTGGGGAGGACTTGCTCTACTTCTTGGCTTAATTTTATTATCTCATTGAGGGTTCCAAATTGGCTTTTCTTGCCAGTAGTTTCAGGCCTTATCCAAATATTGTTTCCTTCATCTTGAAGAATTGTAACTATTTGAGAAAGGTGTTCCTTAACATTCTTGTAAACAAGCTCTGGTTTCATTCCCCCATAGTACGCTGGGTGAAAGGTTATGGATTCTCCTCCTGCTTTCTTAGCTATTCTAGCAGTTCTAAGTATTCTATCAATACTTGCTTGAACTGTTTCTTTTCGATGAGAATTTAGATTTATGTAGTAGGGTCCGTGCGCCGTGAGGTGGATGTTTTCATTTTTGGATACTTCATTTATTTTTTGGGCGAGGGTTTCACTCATTTTTACTCCATAAACGAATTCTAGCTCCATTGCGTCTAGTCCCAGTTCTCTCACTCTCTTAATACCATTTACTGAGTTCCTCACTGGGCTGGTGATAGGTGTACCTGCTGTGCCAAAGAGTAACATCGCTAATCAGCTTTCATTCCTTTATTCGTCTCGGGATAATATGTTTTATTGAAACTATAGTTTTTTAGTGCTTGTTAAAGGTTTGGGCATCAAAAAGATTTGGAAGCACCCTCTTAAAGTTTATATTTGCCTTTAAACATATAGAAAAATAAGCATTAAAATTTTTAATTTTAGTTTTAAAACCCTCTTATAAGGTGAAAGTGAGCTTGTAAAAGCGAATTGCTTGGATGTGGTATATTGTTTGAGAAAAGAGGCGTTTGTTTAGCCATTTTCGATGAAGAAGCTGGCCCCATCAGCGTCTATTTTAAGGGAATTGAAAAAGCAGTTGCCAATAAAATCGCCTTAAAAAGTATGATTAGTTCACTTTCCCTAAGTCAAGAAGTGGACGAGGGGGAATCTATAATACCTCTGCAAGAAGAGCGGAAAAGCGCCTTTGTTTTTTATTTCGCCATAAAGGATGACAAGGCTAGAGGGGGAGTGAGAATCGGCACACTCTCCTTCGTGGTTGAGAGAGAGGATAGTGAGTTACTTTACCGCTTTGCCCCCATCCTTGCTGAGCATTCCAAGCGAGTCGTAGAGGATGTTAAAAAGTACTATGTTTACAGGCAACCAGTTCCCCAAGTTTTAATGGATAGTGTGAACAGTATGCTCTCAATTGAATTTGAACGAGCTGTTCTGCCGGTTAGCTTTAAGGAATATCTCATTAGAAGCTATCTTTCTAGGGAAACCACTTTTCATCGCTCAATTATTGAGAGAACAATTAGCATTTCGCGCAATAGGGAGGTCTTGGGCGAAAAAATCGATATTGTGGGAGCGGATAGGGAACAAAATATTTTTTGGGCGCTCATCTCCCGCAACTTCTTTAAAATGAATAATGAGGAGAAGCGCAACCTATGCCTATACATAAATAAACTCAGAGAGAATATTCCCTCTCTGGAGGTGATATTTGTACTTAACGAGGTGGGGTTGAGAACAGACGGCACATTCAACGAAAAAACTGTTGAAAAGACTACCCAAATCCAAAGGACAAGCGAAGTCGATGGAAAAGAGTTTGACCTATACGGAACAGACGATGATGGAAATATTGTTTGGGCGTTTTTATCCAAAAACTTCCTCGCTATGAAGGAGGAGGAGCTGGACGAAATCAACCAAAACATTTTCAAACTCAAAAGAACACATCCCTCAATGGAGGTCTTCTTTATCCTAGCGGAAGTACTCAGAACAACAGTAATTCAACCACCAAAACCAGATTTCTCCGGTAAACCTGAAGGAATAAAGAAAATTTTGGGAGCAAAAAGAGAATATCAAGAGTTAATGGAGTCACTTAGAAAGAAGGAAAAGTAGAGAAGAAATATGATTTTCCAACCTTTAATTGGGAAACACACAATAAATTCTATGAATGGAAGGTTGTTTAAGTGAACATTAATAAAAGTCTGCTCACCTACTCAGTAGTATTCCTCACTGTTGAGGCACTTGGACTAGTAGGCACATTTTTCGTCTCGTGGCAATCTGTGTACTATTTCTACTCGAATGGCCTAATATACGAGAATGTTTACGGAATTTATACTACTTTTCAATATTTTTCCTACTCATCCGAGGCTTTACCCCCACTTTTGACCTACTGGCTACTCATTAGAGCCATCGCCCATCCCACATTATGGATAATGATACCGGCGTATGTAGTCCTGAAGGGGATTTTATTAATTTTGAAAAGGTTTAATTTGGCCCGTATTTCTATACTCATGCCGTTGCTGTTTTTGACGGAGAAATTTTTTGCAACCCTGAACATTTCTGAGGCCCAGCTTGGGCTACTGTGGCTCTCAAATATCTTCGTTTATCCTCAACAGGGTCTGGGAGGAATCGCGTTACTACTAATACTCTTTTTGGGAATATACGGAGTCAATTTCTTTGAAAACGCATTAGTGTTTCCCATAATTAGAAAAATAGCAAAGCTCTTGAAGGAGAAACCAGAACTAGAAATCTCCGAAATTGCGAAGGAAAGTGGATTCGGTTCGAAACAGTTATACAACAACCTCTCTAAAGTCATATATGAGGGAGTAATACTAGCGGTTCTAACTCCCAAAGAATTGGTGGCTTACGACAGCCCCAAGGCGCAGGAATTAATAGTAGAAGCCTTTATGAAAACACTCCAGAAAAACGAAAGAATAAACATTAACGATTTACGCCTAGTTATGAGATACTCGAAAACATGGTTTCCACCCCAAAGGGAAGCGATTTTAGATATACTAAAAAAGGCGCAGGAAGAGGGCAGACTCCAAGCATTCATCATTGACAAGGAAATTGTAAAACAGCCGGAAACAGGTTTGGTGTATTAGGCCCTCAAAAACTCAATCATACTAATCTAGTTTCAAATATAGTAGTTGTTGTTTTCTGGAAAAATTTTGTTTATTGAAAGCATAAGTTTTTCGGCAGTGTCCACTTTTCCGGCACTAAGATAGCTTTGGAAAGCCCAGACATATTTATCCCTCGCCTCATTCATATCCCCTAACTCCTTAAAGAGTTCCCCACTTTTAAGATACATCGAAGCCGCCTCCTCATGCCGCTTCATAGCGTCCCCGTAGAGGATGCCTAAAAGTCCCAGCACCACCGCTTGCTGGTACTTGTCGCCAGACTCCTCACACAATTTAAGGGCCTTTAAATAGCATTCTTCGGCAGATTGGTAATCAGCCTGCTGCTTATATGAGACGCCCGCTCGCCAATAGTTCTCAGCCGCACTTCTGAAAGAGTTCACTTTCACGTAAATCTCCGCTGCAGCCACATAGCTTTCCGCCGCTTTTCCATACTTCTCCTGAACGAAATAATTGAACCCCAAATGGCTACAGTAGAATGAAAAACGCTTATCCTTCAGACCAAGTTTCTCCAGTATGGCTACCCCCTTTGATAGGCACTCTGAAGCCTCAACATTTCTTTGAACCAATTCCAACAAGACCCCTGCTTTTCCATAGGCCTCGGCACACTTCTCCAAATCACTTGTTTGAAATTTTTCCGCTGCAGACATGTAAAGTTCAATAGCTTCCCCATATTCTCCAGAATTCTGCTTATCCTCCGCAGCAGAAAAAAGCTCCTCTGCACTCTTCAAATGCCACCGCCTCTTTTCACACAAATAGAAAACAGTTAAGACCAAATTGCTTTCCTATTTCTGAAACTAATCTAATAAATTAATGTAATTCACAAAGAACATAACGGTGAGCGACAAATAATATGTACACCTAAATGGTCCCTATAAAGGGAAACGGGATCCTTTCAACCAACAAAAATAAAATCAACTTTAACTGAAACCCAAAAAATATGTTCAACAGTCTGGAATCGCGAAAAGCATCGGAGAACGCATTAGGTTAAGAATAAAAACAGGCAAACTTATTTACATTTCAAAGAAATCAGTTTTATTATTGTTTAGGGGATTTATGTTTACCATTTGGATACAAAAATTTTAAATCTAAATCAAGAATAAATCCTT
The DNA here is from genome assembly GCA_018383815.1 of Candidatus Jordarchaeia archaeon. Classification (GTDB taxonomy): domain Archaea; phylum Asgardarchaeota; class Jordiarchaeia; order Jordiarchaeales; family Jordiarchaeaceae; genus Jordiarchaeum. The sequence continues at coordinate 14,453 of JAHAWU010000051.1, forward strand.
ACAAACATTTTTATAAGCCGGTGAGATTTATGAAATTTTCAGAAAAGTTGGGGATGCAGTATAACAATAAAATCAATGAGCACCTAGCATTTGACGATGTTGCCCTACTGCCTGGAAGGAGTGACTTTGAACCCAGCGAAGCCGATATTTCTGTGTGGATAACTCCAGAACACATGTTAGCTTTACCTTTCATATCTTCACCCATGGATAGAGTCACTGAATCAGAAATGTGTATAGCTCTAGCCAGGGAGGGAGCTTTGGGAGTACTTCACAGAAACTGTCCCACACAAGTAGAGGTGGAAATGGCAAAGAAAGTTAAACGCGAAGAGATATCGGGAATAATTAGGGATCCCCTAACGGTGACACCGGACACCCCCATATCCACAGTGATTAGAATTATGCGCGAAAAAAATATTTCAGGGCTGCCGGTTCTGGACAAATCCGGCGACCTAGTGGGGATAATTACTAACAGAGACGTTATCACCGCCAATCCAGACGCCCCAGTAAGTTCGGAAATGACCCCCAAGGAAAAACTGGTTACAGTCATAGAAAAGGAAATACTTCAGGGGGGAAAACTCAACACAGAAAAGGTGAAACAGTTGCTCCACCTTCACCGAATAGAAAAACTGCTTGTTTTAGACGATCTCCGAAAACTCACCGGTCTAATAACACTCAAAGACATCAAAAGATTGGAGGACTCACCGCACGTTTCAAGAGACGCAGAAGGACGCTTAATGGTGGGCGCCGCCATAAGCCCCTTTGACCATGAAAGAGCCATAAGACTAGACCTGGTAGGAGTAGACATTCTAGTTATAGACATAGCCCACGGTATGAACATTAACGCTTTAAAATCGGTGGAAAAAATCTCGAAAGACGTAAACGCTTTCATCATGTACGGAAACATAGCTACAGAAGAAGCAGCATATGAGGTAATCACAAGCGACATAAACAATCTGGCAAGTCTACGGGTAGGATTGGGAGGCGGAAGCATTTGCCAAACTACACAAGTAACTGGAGTAGGACTAACAACCTTATCCGCTACAGCACTCGTTGCAGACGCAGTTCAGGAACACGACGCACATATAAGTGTTGTAGCAGACGGCGGAATTCGAGGAAGCGGCGACATTGCAAAGGCCATGGGTGTAGGAGCAAGTGCAGTTATGATTGGGTACCTATTTGCCGGAACAGATGAGGCACCAAGTGAGAAAGTCTACATTAGGGGAGTGCCCATGAAAAGATACAGAGGAATGGCATCCCCATCAGCCATTAGGGAAAGGTACGCAGTAGACAGATACACCAGAGGCACCAAGAGAATAGCAGAGGGTGTGGAGGGAATGGTAACTTATAGGGGCTCCGTTAGAACACTGGTAAGAGACCTAGCAGACGCCCTCAAAGCAGCATACGGTTACGTTGGAGCAAGAAACACGAAAGAAATGTGGGAAAAAGCACGCTACGCCAAGAGAACATGGGTTGGGTTCAGAGAAGGACTCCCACACGACATAATACCAGAGTCACACGTCCAAGACATGCTAGACACCCTATAAAACATAAAAATGGTGAAACCGAATAGGAACATACCCTCCCTATTGGTGAATTTATCCCGCTAAAAAGTAGTGATTGGGAGATAAGGGTGTAGTGAGGCAGGAAGAAATACTTAGAGAGTTGCTTCCTGAGAATAAGTGGCACCTAATTCCACATAGACATGAACAGGTTGGGGATATTTGCGTACTAAGGCTCTCCCCAGAATTGTCGGAGTTTTACCCCCAGATTGGTGAAGCGATTCTTGATAATTATCCCCAATTTAGAACTGTTGTTGTGCGAGTGGGAAATATTGAAAATGAAGAGCGTGTGGGGGAAGTGAGGGTCATCGCGGGGGAAAATAGGACTGAAACAGTCCACAGAGAATATGAGTGTAGATACAAGTTGGATTTGGCGAAGGTTTTTTTCACCCCTAGACTAAGTTACGAACATAATAGGGTAGCAAACCTAGTAAGGGAGGGGGAGGTTGTGCTAAACATGTTTTCGGGAATTGGGGCCTTCTCCATCCTGATCGCTAAAAGGGTAAGAAACTGCCGAGTTTTCTCTGCCGATATTAACCCCTTAGCCATCGAGTATCTTAAGAAAAACATTATACTTAACCATGTTGAAGACAAAGTTATCCCCATCCTTGGAGACGCCGCCCATATCCAGGAACCAGCATTAGCTGACCGAATAATAATGCCCCTTCCTCTCAAGGCCTACGAATATTTAAGCGTCGCAGCCCAAAAAATCACTCCAAAGGGAACAATTCACTATTATGATACAGTAATAGCTAGGGGGGATAAGTCTCAACAACTTGAAAAGTTATGCGAAAAGGTTACATCTAGACTAGAGGAGTTGAACCTAGAAGTTGAAATCCTCTATAAGAGAAGAATAAGAAGTTTATCTCCCGGCTTTTATCTAAGCGTTCTGGACATTTTTGTAGCCAAAAAGTTTTAGGAACTAAATGGCGGTGGCTATCTGCGGATAAAAGTACTAAAATCCTTAAAAACAGATGATGGTCAACAATTAGTGTACATAACTTTAAAGGTGCAGAATTTGGAAGGAATCAGAGACCATATGGGGAAAAAGATTATTCTTGACCCATTATTTGGGGACGACTGTGTCCAAGCACTAATACAGGGTTATACCTCTGAAGTAGGAGAGTGCCCCTTCTTTTCGGAATCTGTGGAGTCTAAGTGTTTTCTTGACCCCTATTCCAGAAGAACTTGGAACTGCAATGGCAGGTGTTTCGTTAATGGATTTCGATGCGAATACATAAGTGAGGCTCTCCCCCACAAAAATCTTGGTGGGGAAATAAATTTTCTCATATCGCTGATAGGAAGCGAAGGTATAAGTATTATTAGAAGTTTGGGCTGGAGCCTTTTAACGACGGATGAAGTTTTAGCAGTCAGTGACATCAAAAAGGAGGAACTACCCTTCAAATTAACAGTTTTAAAAATTTTAAAGCTGGTCTCTGAAAAAAATGGAACGCTACACTTAACCGATAAAGGGAGAATGATCCACGATTACCTATTGCTTTCCCAAAAAATTTGAAATGAACACCTCCACATTTCTGGTAGACTTCAGAAATATCCAAAATCTGATTTTTCGTATTTTTATCTGATAAGAAGCAGTGATGGGTAGCAAAAGGGAGATATTAGGTTAGTGGATTCGCATTTTCGTTTTTAGGGATTTAACAGTTTTTAGAGTATATTTAAATCGGTTAATCATTCAAATTATATTTGATGGGTGTTAATTTTGTCTGACAACGATGCTCTTAGAGATTTGGTGAATCGGGGCGAAAATTTTCGCACGGAGTTTAAACGTCTTCTAAAATCTGCGGACCTCTCCCCAAAAAGAAAGCAGAAGTTGATAGCACAGTTGAAGTATATAACAAGTGAGGGTGAGGGAAACCTTTTTGTGGGGATAGAAGACTTGGGCGGTGAGGAGTGGGAGATATTTGGATTAACAGAAGAACAAGCTGAGGTTTCAGACTTTGTGCTGAGGAGAATCTGCCAAGAAGCTGATTTAACCATAATCGAAAAGAATACTTTTCACACCACTAAAGGAATTGTAACAAGGTATGTTCTGGGAAAAACGCCCTCAGAGGAATTACAGGATCTAATCTCCGTAGGATTCGCGGGAAGAGTTAACGCTGGTAAAAGCACTCTCATAGGAGTTCTCCTGGGAAACAAGCTAGACGATGGAAAAGGGTCAGCAAGAGCCTGCCTACTCAGACACCCTCAAGAACTGGAAAAAGGGCAGACAGCCGACCTCCACTTCGCATTCGTAGGGCTAGACCACAACAACAAAATAACTCCCCTAGAAAATCCATTAGACCCAGAGGAAAGAGCCAGAGTACTGGAGCAGTCAAAAAGAATAATAAATTTTGTAGACGCCCCCGGACACTCAGAATATGTAAAAACCATGATTAGAGCCATTCTGGGATCCGATTCCCAATATGGGGTTATACTCATCCCAGCCCGAGACGAGTATAAACTTATGCTATCAGAAGAGATGCGAACAGGTGTCTGGCGCTTAGACGACATTACAAGGGAACACCTCCTACTCATGGCGAGTCAGGAGACACCATTCATGGTTCTAATCTCAAAAGTGGACCAAGCAAAACCCCCCGAGCTGGAAAAGGTAAGAGAAGTAGTTCGCCAAACCATAAAAAACATTGGCCGGCTACCCCTCTTCGTCAGAGACGAGGAGGACATCAAAATTATACAAAAGGAGATTATACACAGAATAATAGTTCCCATAGTTGAAGTAAGCAGCGTTACCAGTAGTGGTTTAAACCTCCTCATAAATATACTAGCCAGCCTACCCTCACGCATAACTCAGGAATCACTCACAAAACCAGCACTCGCCTACATAGACAAGGTTTATCTGGGGCTGCCAGGAACAAACGTGGTAGTCACTGGAACAGTCAAGCAGGGAATATTTAAACCCGGACAAAGAGTGAAAATAGGACCGGACGAAAACGGACACTTTTTTGAGGGAAAAATATTCACGGTAGAGGTCTTCCGGGAACGCGTCCAGCGCGTCAAAGCGGGGGACATATTCGGTTTCGATGTCAAACGCGTGGACCCAAAGAAATTGAGGAGAGGCCAAATCATCGCAGACATGGACTTTGAATGCCAAGCCTGCAGGCTATTTGAAGCCAACATTGTGGTAACAAGACACCCCGCAAAAATCTCCGTAGGCTACTCACCAGTACTCCAATCTAACACCATCCAACAAACAGTAGTTTTTGAAGAAATCGAAGGCCGCGACTACCTAGTGGTGGGAGACTTTGCAAAAGTCAAATTGAGACTAAAATACTCACCAGAATTCCTAAGAGTGGGAGACAGAATCCTCACCAGAGAAGGAACAACAAGAACAATTGGGCGCGTCACAAAAATCCTAGAATAAAAAGAAACATAAACTCAACTAAAGGAAGCAGGAGACATTTAGAAAGATTAATAGCGAGCCCAAAATCTAGAAGCATCCTAACCTTCAATTATTTAGGTTCCACCGAAAACCATCTTTCGATAAATTTTTTTGCAATTTCCACCGATTCCCGTGCATAGCTTAGGGCTTCCTTAGCTCTTTGTGCGTTTGCCAAGTTCCATGGCGGTATTCTTAGGTTGGGATCTCCGTAACTCATTCTCCCATGTTCAGGTGCCAGGTTACTGGAGTAAGAAGCTAAAGTGCTGAGCGCATGGTAAACGTTAACCCCAGTTCTTTTCTCAATTTTGTCTCTGTTATTCTCAGTCACTTCCAAGAGTTCGCTGCTTGGATCGTGACTCCAGCTAGGAATCCTAAAGCAGGAGATAACTGCCTTTGCCGAATTTTCTACTGATAGTTGAGAGTTTGAAATGACTGCGAGATGGTCTCCACGTTTTGAGGCTTCCTCAGCTCTCTCCAGGTATCCTTGGGCGAGGGTGAGCCGATATTTGGCTTCTTCTTCAGAGTTCAAAATTTCACCTCAATTCGTTCTCCCCACTCCAGCTCTCTTACCGGTTTCCACCCAATTTTTCCATCTCTAGTCCTGTACGGCACAAGCCCAGCCCTTCTCACGGCCTCCCTTACCCGGGCAAAAAGTTTTTCAAGATATCCTTCGGGGTCGAATAATATTACTGCGTCGTGAGCAATATTTATAAGAAGAGGCGTAACATCCGTGACTTCACTCTCCTCTAGGGTATAAACTGAAACATCCCTCCTAAACCTCCTATTTACCGGAGCGAGGATGTGATACACTCTCCTCCTCCTCTGTTCACGGTCCCCCTTAACTCCTCGTGTAACTACAAAGAAGTCCAGGTCGCTCCTCTCACTCCCCTCTCCTCTCGCCACACTCCCAAAAAGGGCCAGTCCAAGAAGATTCTCACCCAGTTCTCCAAGTAGACAGTTAACCGCGGTCTCTCTAACCTCCGCGAATTTTATAGAATCAGCCATAATAGATCCTCCCCTTGAAAATTAGGAAAAACAGTAAATAAAAATTGTGTCCACAGAACCTATATTGAAAAACCATCAGTACTTTGTACACCACGAACTGTTATAAGTTTTTTAAATCGATGGCGGTTATACCTAGATTTTTTTGATGTTCAACTATGTATTTGTCGCTTGTTATTATTGATAACTCTTGGATTCTGGCTGTGGCTACGTGGTATGCATCAAAGTAGTGGAGTTTCCTTTGACCACCGTGTTTTATGTATAGTGTTAGGGCGCTTATTGCTATCGTGGGAGTCACAGGAAGAGCTGTGTGGGGTATTGATGCAATAGCTGTGAGAACATGCAAGACTTCATTGAGCGACATACCTTTTGACCGTAATCCGGATATCACATCGTCATATAGCATTGAGGATACGAAGGCTTCTAAAGTGCCTTCCACTGAAGATTTTACCACCTTTTCTGCCTGTGCTGAGAGCTCGTCACCTTTCAGATAGGATAGGAATACATTAGAGTCTAGTAGGAACTCACCCTTCCGCTCTTTTGAGTGCAAATTCTTCGCCTGCCTCTTCAAGTTCATCCAGGGTCCATGGAATCTTTATTGAGCCCTTTAGTTTCAGCGGTTCTGGAAGAGGAATCAGCCTAATGGAGTCATCTTCCAAAAGAACTAAGAATTTTGTGGCTTTAATCTTAGACCTAACCTCAGCCGGAAGTGTTAATCTTCCTCTTGAACTCAGTGTTACAATTGTCATATTCCCTCAATAGTTAATAGAATTCCCATATTTTTTAAAATTTCCCCTTAAAATACAAATAAAGGGCATAAATCATTAAAACTCCCTTATCATGCCATAAATTCCCTTCATCCCAAAAAATCATATTACAATCCTCACATATTTTTCAAAACCATTTAAATCCGCACACAAATTTTGTAATGATAAAAATAAATATACGTCGTATTATAAATTCAATTTACATCGCCATTTATTGAGCCATTAATAATGGCAGTGCTAGTTTTATCTTCCTTTTGGGTTCTGCCACCAAGCATTTTCTTGAGGAAGGGGCG
>JAHAWU010000193.1 GCA_018383815.1 Candidatus Jordarchaeia archaeon
CCGGGAACCTTTTTTTCTACTCCAACCCCGCCCGGCATGAAAATCCACAAAAACAGGGGGTTAAACGCGCTTTCCCCCCTCCAAACCACCACAGAAAGTTAACACAAAAGAATATAAAAATCAGAACGTCATAAAAGGTAGACTCGTTGTCCTACACAAACAACCCACCAGAGCCTAAGCGAGTCAATCCCTCACCTATCCTTTAGATGGATAGAAAATCACCATCAATAGCGAAGTTTGAATTCTTGCATCTGAAGGTTCTATACTGTAAGCATAATGGGGCCTAATTTCCAAATGCCGCAAAAAGGACAATACAAGTAATAAATCAAGTTCTTGTGTTAAATTTTATATTGTTTAAAGAGTTGTAAAAAATAGTACCTTGAAAAGAGTGGGTAGTTATTTATATACTGGTTGCTCTCTTTATGCTAATTGGATAAAAAGATGTAGGGAATCTACCGAATGTGGTTCCATAGTAAATACTTGACAATGTTAGAAAACAAGCGAGAATATCCCCATTTAACAGTAGCGTATCATAATTGTGAGGATTTTCAACTCTGATTTGAGGAAATCCTCATTTCTCCAATTTGAGGACATAGCAGAGTTAAAAAAGTGTGAGTTTTAGATATATTATTTGGAAGGTGGTTGATCAGAGGTTATGCGAAAAATGTGGTTTCCTGATGAACGCCGGCTTGAGAAGATTAAAATGGATATAAAGAGGACCAGGGAATCGGGGACAGATCCGGTTAGGATAGCTGGTTGGCTCACAGATTTCATCATTAAGGTTCAGCTCGAAAATCTAAAAAAGAAGTATCCAGATAAAACTAGGGAAGAATTGATGGACATTCTGAGACATATTCTAATTGGGCGTGATAGAGATGAGCTTTGAGGACTTTGTGAAGAGGGCTTTTTCAGCGCTAAATGAAGCAAACTTGGAATATGTTATTATCGGAGGTCTCGCTGCAATAATCTATGGTAGGCTCAGATCAACCATGGATTTGGATGTCGTGATTAAACTTCAACCCCCAGAGACTGAGTCCATTGCTAAGCTGATTTCATCATTCAGGAAGCATGGCCTAGATGTGTTGGAAAGCGAAATCGTCGCCTCGCTGAGGGAGAAGAGTCACTTCTCTGTTTTTGACACCAAATCTCCGCTTAGAGTAGATGCCAAGGGAGTATATACCCGTCTTGACTCAAAAACACTGGAGAACCGTAAAAGGGAAAAGGTATTGGGCTTAGATGTTTGGGTGGCTTCACCGGAAGATACCATCATCTCCAAGCTTATTTATGGTTCCCCCCAAGACATCGAAGATGCGGCGGCCATAATGCTAAATCTCAGAGATAAAATAGATTATGAATACTTGAATAGGCAGGCAGAGATAGAAAACATAAAAAAGCAGCTAAAAGAACTCCTCGACAAACTGCAGTAAACTGGAACAGCTTTAAGCAAATACATACACTTAGTGGATTGAAAACTTTTTGGGAAAGTTGACGGTTTTTTGGTAAAATATGCGAATAAGGAATCCCACAAAAAAATGGAGAAGGAAGGAGTGTAAGAGAATTAAAAATAGGTCATACTCCGCCTAAAATGAATTGTTAGATTATATAACATTTTATTATACAATGTGGTCTATCGTATTCCACGAGTTCATAATCCCATTCGTAACCTGTAACCATTTTGAAGTACTGACACAGCGTTACACCCATAGCGCAATGCATGCTTCCACCAGCACGCTTCAGCAAGCCCTCTTCAAAAGCCTGTCGGCATACCTCCTTATAAAAACAATTTGGAAATAAAGCATCAAGAGAACCGTTCCGATTTACCCTGTATCCAAATTCTTCGGGAGCGAGTTTACTCTCAATTGCAAACTGATAAAGATTTGCCATAATTTCGTCCAAATTGAACTTTAATCCCTCAACCGTTTGCCTCTTTATGTGACTTTTGTGAAAACTGGCTTCCGAAAGCCGATATGCGGCTCCCAGTAGGCCCTGTAGCTCCTTTTCAGTCTTGATTTGAGCATAGTAACCCGCGCAGTTTGGAAGAGGATACTTGTCAGTTTTTGACAGGAGATACTCTGCCAACTGGTCGAGGCTTTCAATATTTTTAGGTGGCTCCTCCCCAATTTTTTGGGAAATAAATTGTAAGGCGTGCTTTATGAGTAACTTTTTGAACACTGGGCCATAAAATTTTTCTAGTTCCATAAACCCTATCATTTGTGCATCCATAAGGGCCTTGGGGTCAGGTATTTTGTAGGGGGCCCTCTCAAACATTTTGAAATCAGAGATTTTAGGTTCTACCATTTCGCATTCCCCCCTTGAGGGTTTTCGCTTTTTCGTTGTATACATTAAGAACATTTTTAATATTATGTAGCAAAGCAACATATTTAATTCTTTCCTATAAAAATAACCAGAATAGGAAAACTCCGGGAAAAGGACCCAATCAAAAACTCGTTTTTAAAAGATGCCAGAGCTTTTACTACATAATTTAAAACTGCATTTTCCAAGAAGAAATAGGCGATGTAGATTTATTCGGTTCCGTTTCCCTCATAAAGCTCTAAATTGCGAAAGGAGCTTTATAAACTCCCCTTTTGAGACATGACCGAACCATTCTACAGCACCTACTTCCTTGAAGTAACAGTTTGGGAGAATAGTATCTAGGCTCTCATCCTCATTTTTCTTGTATCCGAATTCTTTGGGGCTGAGTTTCAAATGTGGTCTGGCGAGTATTTGATATAATCTCGTCTAAATCGATGCTTTTCGCCTCGCCTTTTGGAGTTTTGCAGAATCTTCTGTGGAAAGCCATCTCCGCAATCCGGGTTGCAACTCCTAGTCGGCCTTGGAACTCATTTTCAGTCTTGTATTGGTGTGTATTTAGCTCCTGAAGACCGATCTGGTGTTACATGCCCCCTTTTCTTTGAAGGGATGGCTATTTTGGGTTCATTCCAAGGACTGGAAACGGTTCATCAAGAGAGCCTAGAGTAACACTCCTTTCGGAGTTTGGAACCCTATTATCCCTTATTCCATCACAACAGCCAAATACACACTTGTATTGTGCATACATGAATGCACAGTAGGGAGTATGATATTTGTCAACCAATGAGATTAGGTACTCTATCAGCTGTTCTAGAGTTTTGATATTTTCGGTTAGTTCTTCTCCAATTCTTTGAGCTACAAAATGCGAAGCATACTTATCAACCAGGTGGTGTAACATCGCCAGTAACATATCATAAAATTTCTGATTTCAAAAATGAAGTCACATGCAAGCTATCTAATTCTAACGGTGTGTCATAGAAGCATAGAGCTCCGCAAAAGAACAAGGAAAAGTACTATACAGTTCTGCATAAATCATTTGATTCTGCCTCTGAAAGGAGCTATTATAAGGCTTCTTTTTCAATTTAAAGCCAAAGGATAAGGAGCATGAGCAGATAATTGAACATCGCCGTGTGTTACTCTTCGATACAGTTATATAAAATTAGACCAAGTAGAATCTCGTTATGCAGTGTGGTTTGTCAAATTCTATGTTTTCATAATCCCACTCATGGCCAGTGACCACTTTGAGATACTGACACAAAGATGAGCCAAGATTACAATGCATCATGCCATTGGGTCTTTTAAGTAGCTTCTCAGCAACGCCTTGTCGGCATCCATCCTTATAGTAACAGTTTGGAAGGAGGAACTCGACGCTTCCATCTTCATTCTTCTTGTATCCGAACTCTTTTGGGCTGAGTTTCATCTGGACTGCACTCTGGTAAAGATTTGTTACAACATCGTCCAAATCAATTTCTATCCCTTTATCGCCTGAGGCTTTTCCAAACCCTCTATGAAAACCCATCTCCGCAACGCGGGTTGCAGCCCCCGTTTGGCCTTGGAGGTCGTTTTCTGTCTTGTACTGGGCATACATAAGAGCGCAGTAGGGGGTGGGATACTTATCAGCTTTTGACAGGAGATACTCTACCAACTGCTCTATGGTTTTAATGTCTTCAGGTGGTTTCTCTCCGATTCTTTGAGCTACAAAATGCAAAGCGTACTTTATCAATCGAGTGGGAAATACAGGGCCAAACAACTTTTCTTGCGATCTTATTCCAACTAAATGTGCATCCATGAGAGTTTTGGCGTCGGGTAGTTCATACGGGGCTTTCTCAAACATTTTGAAATCAGAAATTTTATGCTCTATCACTTTCCACCATCTCACATACGAAATTAGTTCTGTAATCTCCTAATTTTTATTCGATTTTCAAGTTTAAAAGTATTTGGTGTATTGGGGGGTTTGGGATGGTTTCAATTAAGCGATTGGCTAGCTTTTTTAGGTGGCCATCATCCAAAAGAGTCTAAGAAGGCTCCTTTTGGCAACCAGGTAGTAGTGACTGTGGCTGGAGAACAACGCAAAAACCGGGCAACAACAGTCCAAAACTACCCATCCAAAAAACAGGTTGCACCAGAAACCTTTACGACCCGATTTTTCAATTATAACTATGGCAAATTTTCAGCCATGTGATCCTTTATTGCTTTTTTCATGTTTAAAATATGCCGGTTTTTAAGCAGAATTTCCATTAGGGTGTAAATCAAAAAATGAAGCTTGCAAAATTTACCAAAGTTCAGAAATAAATTCAATATTCTAAAAAGAAATACGCTAAGCATTTGTACTTAAATTTATATAAATTTAAGATTCTTTTATAATAAATTCCCGCTTATGGCTTCATATGTGGTTGCGTATATCTTCTTTACAACTAAATTTATCGTATAAAGATATTCTCAACTAAAGACGTACTTTCTTCTACGAGTCTCACACTAAGAGCAGGGCAACCGTTGTCCGAAACTTACCCATCTAGGACATTCTCCCAGTGGTGTTCGGTTCCTGCTTCACAGGGGAGCACCTGCCCTAGGGCATGAACCTCTCCACTCTGGCAGGCGTTTA
>JAHAWU010000052.1 GCA_018383815.1 Candidatus Jordarchaeia archaeon
AAAAGTTTATTATCAGTAGTGATAGCGTACTATAGGTTTAACAGGTACCCGGCTAGGGTTTTTTCGGGTGATGTGGGTTCTTTAACTGTGGGAGCCGCGATTGGTGCTCTTGCAATTGTGGGAGAGTTAGAAGTGGTCACAGTTATAGCGCTGATACCTTTCATTATGAATTCTTTCTACATGTTGAGCAGTATGGGAAAATTAATGGAGTATAGACTCGTAAAGTCGCCGGCCACCATGCTCCTCCCGGACGGTAGAATCGCAGCCAGTAAGGATCCAAAGGCCCCCATACCTTTGGTGCGTATGATACTTGCAAGAGGACCTCTAACTGAACCTGAGATTGTAAAAGGGTTCTATCTATTAAGCCTCTTCAGCTCGTTCTTAGCCATTTTGACAGCAATACTAATGGTTTGGTGATGAGAAAAATGGAGTTGAGAAGGTACGTTCCCCTTTTGCTGCTAACCCTATTTGTGTGGGTCACAATAACTGTAGTATTTGTAGTTATAGAATCAATTATTGTTCCCTGGAGGCCACCTCAAGAAACATACTGGTCAATAGTAAACTACCTCACCACGCCCTATAGGCTCGATCAGGGCCAAGAAGAATTCTGGAGTATGCTTAGGAACATTCTTCAAATAATTCTTTCAGGATTGCTTGTGCTGGCGTGGTTGTATACATGGTATAAACTATCCAAAAAACTGTTCTGGGTGGAACTCGGTAAGGAAAAATTGGCCACGTAGTTTTGAACCATTAATTTTTTAAGAATTTGTCAATTGTTGCAATTAGAGTGTCTGTAGGATCCTCCATAGAGTCTAATAAGCGCTTAGCCCTTTTTTTACACCTGTTTAAATAATCTTCTGATTGGCCAAGTAGTTCTTGGATTAGTCTTTTGGCCTGGTCTAGTGTCTTTGGGTGATAGAGTAATTTTTCTTTTATGAGTGGCTCCTCATAGTAAAGTCTTCCGGGGAAAAAGGAGATGGAGGGTACTCCCAAGAGGGCTGCCTCGCAGGTCATTGTTCCGCCGCCCCCAATGAAAAGGGCGCTTTTAGAAATTAAACTAGCCGAGTCTACAACGTGTTCAGTAACAGTGATTTTCTTGAAAAGTTTACTTAAACTTGATTTTTGGCGACCATACCTACAAAGCACAACGATTTGAAGTTCATCATCGAAGGCTAAAAGTTCCTTAATTAAAGGGGTTATTAGAGGATTATCATCTGATGTTTTTCCAAGGAGATACGAAGCAAAAGCTTCTTCTGCTCGGACAACAACGATTTTCTTTTCGGGATCCAGCCCCAAATTTTTGACAATGTTTTCATTGGGAGTAAAGTTTTTGAGCCAAGCAGCTGGATCTATTGCGTCATAAAACAGGAGTTGCTCTGGTTTGAAACCCAGCTTAAGCCATTCCTTTTTGGGTATACATTTTGGGGAAATGTGGACATCCACAAGCTTTGATACCAAAAGTACTTGTTTAATGGCGTGGGGAGCATCATAAACATTTATGATGGGAATTTGAAGCCCGAAGGCCACACGAACCGCTTCAGGTGAACAGTAGGAGATCATGACGTCTACATTAAATTTTGACATATATTCTGCCAATTTGGCTATTCTTTTTGCTCCTTCAACCAATTTACCTTTAAGTGTTCCTCCACCATAGCGACCCAGAATCTTTGCCTCAACATTTTTCAATTTCATTAGTTCATTTACTTCTCGAAACTTCCTAGTTGTTGCAACAACAATGTCGCCTCTACTTTTTAGCCGCTCCACCATATTCATAAAGTAGACAACATCTTTGGGAGCAACATAATCAACCCAAATAGTAGACATCACAGATCCTCCGAACAAACACCCTTTAGCCTTCTCCCAACCGAGTAGTCCTCCTGACCACTATTTGCATACAATAGTTCGGGTCAATTTACATAAACTAATATTGAATTTAAATAACCTACGGTATATCGTTAAGGTTCCAAATAAGGGATTTACCGATTTTGATAATTTAGTTTTATAGGCCCAGCACCTTAATTAACTCGTCTATGCCCTCCCCAGTTTTTGCACTAGTTAAAACCACTTTTAGAGAGGGATTAATTGTTAGGGCGTCTCCAACCATTTTCCCTGGATCTACATCCATAATGTTCCTTAAGTCTATCTTATTTATCACGGCAATGTCAGACATTTTAAACAGTAGAGGATGTTTTATGATAACATGTCCTCCCTCGGTTATACTAACCACAACAATCCTTTTATCACAGCCCACCACGAAATCTGCGGGGCAAATCAAGTTGCCAACATTCTCCACAAAGAGTACATCAATGTTATCCAAGGGTAGCCTATCCAAAACATTTTTTAGTAGACTTGCTGTTAAAGCGCACTCCCTACCAGTATTGATTTGTATACATTCAACCCCATGACGCCTAATCCTATCAGCATCGATTTCCGTGGTTACATCCGCGGTAACCAGTGCTAATCTATACTTTCCTTTTAGCCGCTCTACCAGAGTTTCGAGGATGGCCGTTTTACCCGCACCTATGGCTCCCACAATATCAAAAGTTTTGATTCCCTTCTCATGGAAAACTTTTTGAATCTCTTTTGCAAGCTCCTCGTTGGCCTTAATGAGGTCCTGCTCAACGTCAAAAATTCGGAATGCCTGCCCGCTCATAAATTACTTCTCTCCTTTTGTAATCGTCCACATTGATACATAATTATTTAAACATTTTTAAAGATGAGTAAGTAAAGTTTAAGACATAACCATATTAATATTTCACCTAGAAAATTTATCACTCCATCTATGCAATGATTCATTGGAAGATTATTAGGGGAAGACAAACAGATGAAATTCAAAGTTAAAGTCTTCGCGACCATAAGGGAGATAACCAAAGCGAAAGAAATCGAATTGGAGTCAGAGGACAGCATAACTGTCTCTGATGCAATAAAGTTGTTAATCCAAAGGTATGGGGACAAGCTGGCAAACTACTTGATGGAAAAGAACGGAAAACCCAAACCTGCTTTTATCTTAATGGTTAATGGTGTTTCCATAAATGAACTCAAAGGATTAGATACATCCCTTAAAGACAAAGATATTTTGGCTATCCTCCCACCTGTGGCTGGAGGCAACATACATACGCTTCACCTTATTTTTTAGGAAAAATATGAGTGATGGTTTTGGTTTCAGTAAATATTACTACTTATGGCTGTTCTATGAATCAAGCTGATACAGAAATTATTTTAGGCGCATTAATAGGGGCAAACTATAGTATAGCAGAGTCGGAGGAATATGCGGATATTCTGATTGTGAACACCTGCGGCGTAAAGGAACCTACGGAGAAGAAAGTTCTGAAAAAAATTTCGCAACTCAATCAGTCGGGAAAGCCATTTATCGTGTGTGGCTGTTTACCGAGAATAAATCTAAGAGGCGTAATAGAAGCGGGGCCGAAATTCGCTGCCATATTGGACACCAACTCCCTATTTAAAATTAAGGATGTAATAAAAGAGGTGGAGAATGGTAAAAGAGGAATAATAGAACTTGAGGACAAAAAAGGCGTCAAGCTGGGGATTCCAAGAAAACTGGTTAACCCCGTGATTGCAATCATCCCCATAGGTGAGGGCTGCCTAGGTGATTGTTACTATTGCTGCGTAAAATTTGCCCGAGGCAAACTCCTAAGCTACCCTCCAGAAATTATCCTAAAAGAGATAGAAAAGGCGGTTCAGGGGGGTTGCAAGGAAATCTGGTTAACCTCCCAAGATACGGGAACCTATCGCTGGAAGGATGAGAAGCTCCCCGATTTACTTCGAAGAATTGTTGAACTGCCTCTGGACTTTAAGGTTAGAGTGGGCATGACAAATCCTAAACATACAACACCCATACTTGACCAACTCATAGATATTTATCAAAATACCAAGATTTACAAGTTCCTCCACATCCCCGTACAGTCGGGAAGCAACGAAATCTTGAAGACCATGAACAGAGGTTACACAAAGGAACAATTCTTGGAAATCGTTAAAGCTTTTAAAACAAAAATTTCCGACTTAACCCTATCCACCGATATAATAGTCGGCTTTCCGGGAGAAAACGACGAACACTTCCAAGAATCAGTTAAGCTCATCCAAGACATAAAACCCGATATCGTCAACATTTCAAGATTCGCACCAAGACCGGGAACACAAGCAGAAAAAATGGAAAACCAAATTCCAGGATGGATCATCAAAGAGAGAAGTAGAAAATTAAGTGAAATAACGCGTAAAATTGGCGAGGAGAGAAATAGAAGATGGGTGGGTTGGGAAGGGCAAGCCCTCATAACAGAGCCGGCACCCAAAGGCGGTTGGATAGCAAGAAATCTTTCCTACAAACCAATCCTGATTCATAACACAAATCAATCCTTGGGAAGTAAAGTTACTGTGAGGGTGTACAGTGCGAAGTCAGGATATTTGGAAGGTGAACTAGTAGAGAATAATCCAAAAACGCATAAGAAAAATTCCAGTATGACACCAATAAATTCCATATAGAAACGCGCCAATAGTCTTTGGGAAATAATGAAGATTACACGAAAAATCTTTCGAAAAAAACTAATTTAAACAGGATTCAAGAATCAAAAGAGCTTAATAACAAAAACGTAGGTGAAAAATCTGCCAAAACTTCAAGAAGAAACTATAAAATCACATTCAGGGGAAACAAGGGAAAAAAGGCATGTTTCCTGGTTAAGGTGTGTCTCCCATATATAATATGAGTATTACATACGTATTAAACAAAAACTACTCACATTAAAATCATAGATTAAAAAGGATAAATTTAAGATTCTACAACATGGGGGTGGTCGTATAATTCTTGTGACAGTGCATCTCCCCGAAGCTTATTTGGAAGGTTTGGAACAACTTGTGAAGAGTAAAATCTATCCAAACAGAAGCGAAGCGATTAGAGTAGCCGTTAGAGATTTACTAAAAAGGGAATTATGGGAAAGACAACTATTTTTCAGGGGCGCGGGACACTAAACGAAACTTAAGTAGAACTTGGGTTTGGGTGGATGTCAATGGCAATAAATGGCATAATTAAGGGCGCATTGCAAAACGCTAGGGCAAACCAAGAACAAGGGGCCAATAGAAAACCAGGGTCAGCCAGAATACTAGTTGTAGGAACTGGAGGCGCTGGAAACAACACCGTAAACAGAATAATGCAAATAGGTATACAGGGGGCCAAGTGCATAGCGGTCAACACCGACCAGCAACACCTGGACGTAACTAAAGCACACGTCAAACTACTGATAGGAAGAAACACAACTCGCGGCTTAGGAGCTGGGGGCTATCCCAGAATTGGGGAAGCTGCAGCGGAGGAAAGCAGGGAAGAATTAGCCGAAATTCTTTCTGATGCGGATTTGGTTTTTGTGGCTGCCGGAATGGGAGGTGGAACCGGAACAGGCAGTGCACCAATCATTGCGGATATAGCAAAAAAGATGGGAAGCATTGTTGTAGGTGTTGTAACCATGCCCTTCAATGTGGAGAGAGGCAGAATGATAAAAGCCAAACAGGGCCTCAGAAAACTCCGATATTACTCAGATACAGTGGTAGTTATAGACAATAACAGACTCTTGGATCTGGTGCCAAATCTGCCCATAGAAGAAGCATTCAGTGTTGCAGATGAAATACTAGCAAATATGGTAAAAGGGATAACAGAGTGTATATCTATTCCAAGTTTAATCAACTTGGACTACGCAGATGTACGTAGCATACTCACTGATGGTGGAGTGGCCATGGTAGGGATAGGGGAAGGCGAGGGTGAAAACCGAGTAGAAAAGGCGGTAAAAAACGCCTTAGACTGCCCACTCCTAGATGTGGATATAGTGGGTGCAACCGGAGCATTGATACACGTTACTGGAGGCAGCGACTTAACTCTATCAGAAGCGACTCTCGCCGCAGAGTTGGTCACGGACAAAATGATTGAGGATGCCAACGTAATTTGGGGCGCCAGAAAAGATCCCCGAGCTGAAGGCATGGTTAGAGTTATACTAATTCTGACTGGCGTCACAAGCCCACAGCTTTTAGGACCTACAAACGTTATACCAGATTTAGCCTCCTTAGAACCCCTAACGGACTATGGAAAGAAGCCCAGCATAATGAGGGATAATGAGCCACTATTCCCCTTATTTACTGAGGATTCAAATGAAACAGACAGAGACTTAGGTATTCCACGCATCTAACTGATCTTCATAACTCTTTTATGGTGAAGTGATTATCCTTCGCTTCTGCCTTTTTTAATTCTATAAGTAGAAATAAATGCAGCCCATTAAGATTGTATCAGTCAACAGTTCTTTTTTAACACTTCCATTATTTTGTGGGTATATAGAGCATATCAAAAATTGTTAAATAATGTCAAACCGGATAATTAAAGCTTATTTATAAACAGTTTTGTATCTGACCACGTGAAAATGAGGGTGGTCGGGGATAGATGACCGCCACATTCGGAAATAAACTTCGCCGAATAGTTCACGACACTTGGCTTTGGCTTTTTCATACATTTCTTCTGGAACCTCTTCGTGGGAGCGGAACACCACCATGGGTACTCTGCATAAATCGCATTCTATTATAACATAGTCTTCACACTCAAAATACCATGTGGTTATCTTTTTCAGTTCACATAGCTCACAGACCACATCTATCAACTCTCAACCAGTAAATTATTGTGCTTAATTTATTAGGAGGATATGTATTTATAAAATTTTAGTAGTTTAAATTTTCTGGCGTAATTTTTTGTGTTCCTCTAGATGGAGATTTAAAAATCTCTGAATCGATTCGGAGACCCGCATATCTCCTTGGAGGAAATGTTTGGATAGTTGGATTGTTTTTGAGTGTTTATAGTTGAATTATTTTGTTTCCTCCAGACCTTTTGGCTTTTTGCAATGCTTTCCAAGCCCTGTTTCCTAGAGGGTTTTTGACTATCTCTCTTCTACCCTGGGGTTTTATGTTGTAGATGTTTCCGTAGGCTACTCCAATGCTTATAGTGGCGTTGGATTTTGTCTTTTTTCCCAGCGCCTCGATTTCTTTTCGAATGTTTTCCAAGTCACGGTTTAATTCTTCTATGTCTGGCTCTACCACTTCCAAGTAGGCTTCCTCTGTTCCCCTTTCCTGGTCTAGCCCCCATAGGATGTTGGCAGTATGTTTTGAGGCAAATAATTGTATTAGTCGGGTGAGGTTTCCAGTGATTGTGTTGGGCTTGAATTCTGTCCAACCCATTTTTTTCATAATTTCTTTAAAGTTGTCTAGGTCTAGGAATATGCCAGCCCCACTGGTTTGAGGCCTCATTTCTTTTTTTATTTCTCGCATTGGGTTGCTTCCCTAAGAATTTTTTGTAGGGCTTCCAAGTTCTTTTTGAAGTTTGATTCTTCTTCTACTCTAACTATGTGTAAGTCTATGTTTTTTTCACTACATACTTTTTGTATGGGCTCAAAAATATCTTCCTCCGGAGGCGTGAGCTGAATAATGACTTTGCGGTAATTGTGAGTTTTCAGGTAGCGGGTTATGGTTTTGGTGGTATGCTGCAGGGTTATGGGGTCAGGTTTCAGATTTATATGCTGTGATAGGGGGTAAACTTCTTCTAGTTCTAAGGGTATTAATCCAAAAATTGTGGATTTGGTTACTATCTGAATTCTTTTCTGCTGGTCTTCTGGAAATCCCTTAATTATTTTGATTATTTCTGAATGTTCCTTAGATTTGTGGAAGGGTTTGGTTTTGGGTTCTAGAAGTATTAGGAGAGTGTCTGTTTCTTCTGGTTGTGGAAATGTTTCCAATTTTTTCAGATGTCGGGTGACTTCTGGCCTTTGCAGCGTTTCTGGGCCACAGTAGAAGATAGCGTGGGGCTTGGTGGTGGGAGTGAAGATTTCTAGAAAATCACTATATTCCCCCAGTTTCCTTAGGGCTTCAAGTAGGTAGGGGTGGGATCTAGCCCTTAGTTCTAGCAGTTCCCAGAGTGTTCCCTCAATTATGGACTGGCGGATTGTTTGTACCTCCATTAGTGAAACGTGAAGGTTGTGTCTGGCCAGCAGTGTTTCTCTTTCCTTTTGTGGTTTTTCCAAGAGTTCTTGGGGGGAATTCTTTTTGCATACTGGGCAAACACAAATATCATATTTGAGTTCCTCCAGCCTTACTGTGCCTGTGGGGGTCAGATATCTATTGTTTCTGGCGTATAGTGAATAAGCAGCTGAGTCGAATGTGTCGATACCCATAGCCACTGCTAGAGAAAACATCATGGGGTGCCCTGCTCCAAATAAGTGGACTGGCCTTTGTAGGGGTAGGTTCTGTTTCGCGGCCATAACTAGGTCAACCAATTTTTCAAACTGGTACTTTTCCATGAGTTGTGTGACGCTGCCTATGGCGTGCAAATCAAAGTCTAGTTTTCCCACTTCCCTCGCACAATATTTAACTAGGTCTAGATAAACGCCTCCCTGAACCGGCCCAACCCAGAGTATGTCGTCTCGTGTTCTCTGTTTTTGGCTGTCTTCAGCGTTCTTTATAGTCAGTTTCACTCCATTCTCCACTTCCGAATAGGTGGCATCGAAACTTGAAGGTATATCTAGGATTATTGCGATATCGGTGTCAATTTCTTCCTGTACTCTTACAATCTCTTCCGAGGATACATCAACCTCGCCGTATACTAGTAGTTGGTAGGCTCCACTATCGGTCATTATGGGCCCGTGAAAGTTTAAAAAATCGTGGAGTCCTTCCTTTTTGGCTTGTTCATAGAAATTCTTCTTGATAAGGAAAGCATTGGTGATGATTGCTTCACATTTGAACTCCCTCTTCATATCGCTGGGTGGGATGATTTGGTTTTTGGGATCTATAACTGGTAGTAGCGTCGGGGTTTGAAAACTTCCGCCTTTTGTTTTAATTTGGCCGATTCTAGCCATTAGGTCGCGGTATTTTATTTCAAAAACCATTTTGGGGCAGCGTCCTATTCCTTCCAGCCTATTCCCTTATACTTGAAACCCTCTCTCTTAACAATGTCTGGGTTCAGTATTCTTCTCCCATCGACAATGAAGTGGTTCCGCATTAAACCTTTTATTTCTGGTAAGGGCAGATTTTTGAACTCGTCCCACTCTGTAACTATTAATAAGCAATCAGCATTTTTTACAGCTTCTAGGACATTTGGAGCGTATTTTATTTTTTTCCCAAAAATTTTTTTGGCATTATCTATTGCGGCGGGGTCGTAGACTGTGACTTTTGCCTTTTCACTTAATAAAGTGGAAATTATTTTTATAGAAGGCGCTTCTCGCATATCATCTGTATTGGGTTTGAATGACAACCCCAATACGGTAATATTTTTGTCACCAAGGCTTCCCAGAAGCTCCTTAGCAAGTTCAATTACTTTTAATGGCTGATTCTTATTTACCGCTAATACCGAATTCAACAGTATGGGGTTAACACCCACACTTTTTGAGGCTGAGATTAGTGCTTGCACGTCCTTAGGAAAACAGGAGCCCCCAAAGCCGGCGCCCGCCCTTAAAAAGTGGGGATTGATTCTAAAGTCTAAGCCTATTCCCTCTGCTACCTTGTTAACGTCCACCCCTAGTTCTTTGCAGATATTTGCAATTTCGTTTATGAAGGAAACTTTTGTTGCGAGAAAAGCGTTGTTGGCATACTTTATCATTTCAGCCGTGCGAATGTCCGTTCTCAAAATGGTCGAATTAAATGGTTTAAAAATTTTCTCTAGCGCATCCCCTGCTTTTTCGTTGTTGCTTCCGATTATTATCCTGTCAGGATTTCTAAAATCATAAACCGCGGAACCCTCCCTGAGAAATTCGGGATTAGAGCAGACGCCGAAATCTACCCCCTCTTGTTTTTTTGAGCTTTTCTCAATTATGGGTATAACAACATGCTCCGTGGTTCCTGGAATTACAGTGCTTTTAACTGCAACAACGTGATAAGAATTTTTTTCCGCCAAGCCCTTTCCGATGGTCTCGGAAGCGGATCTTACTGCAGTTAAATCAATTTTCCCCTTCACAGTGGGAGTTCCCACAGTGACAAATGTTAATTCAGAATCTACTACTGCCCTCTTGATGTTTGTGGTCGCAAGGAGCTTATTTCCCTCCAGAGCCTTTTTTATCAACTCCGGAACTTGTGGCTCAAATATTGGAGATTTACCTTCATTAACCAACTCAATTTTTTCTTTGTCAATATCGGCACAGATCACATTGTAGCCCACGTCGGTTAAACATGCACTAGTCACAATTCCAACATAACCGAGCCCAACAACGGAAATTGTTTTAATTTCATGGTCAAGCATGATCGGAGGTCTCCAGTAAATTCACCGAGATTTGAAGTTGACAGAGTTTAAAAAATTTTATGCCCTTTAATTGAAAGCCGCGGCTCCAATTTTTGTTTGACCACTTGACGAGGATTCAGAAGTTTAAGACCGTTCTTTGCGACGGGGTCCTTGGCTTCGCGTGTTATAATCTGGTCATTCTTCAGGTCAATTAGAAAAATAGCGAGCTCCCTCTTTTGGTACCTTTTGACGAAATCTATTGCTCTATCAGTGAAACCATGTTCGGAAACTATTCCGAGCCAAGCCCAGGTAATATCATTTTTCGCCATGTAAACCCTAGTCGCACGTACCGCCCTTTGCAAAAAAGAAACCTTGGGTTCTCTTGCCTTTTCTATGAAAAATATTGCTCCGGTATCCCAATCGGGCACAGTCATAGCCGCCGACATCTTGGCTAAAAAGAAGCCTCCCACCCTTTTCATGTTACCCTTTATCGCCAAATCCGCTTTAGCTATTCCTAAATCAACGTTCCTCTCTGTCTCGTACCAGTTTGATACATTTTTACCCTTCCCGTAAATCATCTTCTCAACCCTTTTTAGATACTCCTCGTTGTCCATAGAGACACCACTAAAAGTAAATTGATTCCTCTTCTTTAGTCTTTTTTCAGACACTTATTTAAGGGTATGGTTTCAAAAAATAAGACTGACATGATCAGATTTCAACCTACATGTGAAGACGAGGTTAACAGCGGAAATACTACTGTTATTTGTTGAATATTAATTTGAATTCTGCTATTTATCCTCTCAATTCTGGAGCTTTATCCATCCACACGCCAGTATCTTTTAATTCCATCTTTTGTTAGATCTATTAGATATCCTTTGAGTATACCTTCACCGTATTCAGACCCGGGATTTACACATAATGTTCTCCCATATCTTTTCTCACCGGCCGATTCATGAACATGCCCGTGTAGACCCAGCTTGGGCTCGTATGTTTTCATGAGTTTCTGAAGCGATTTAGAGCCCACCGGGATAAATTCTGGTTTACCCATTACATATTTTACGCGCATGTTTTTGTCAAGCTTGGGAGCCAGATCCAAATTGCTTTTGTAGGGAGGGACGTGAAAATTACAGATTAGGTTATCATAACTGTCAACCCGCTTAAACTCGGTTTCGAGTTTTTTACCCAACTCATCTTCGGATACCTCTCTGGGCGAATTCCAGGGTGTGGGATTCGCCCAGCAGCAGCTTATCATTTCATGGTCTTTGTCTATTTCAACAACTTTCTCTTCGGGATAGATTACTCGTTCACTCTCTTTGATTACGTCATCTATAACAAATCTGTCATCGTTTCCGGGTGAGAGTATGATTTTGACATTTTTATTAACCCGACCATCCGCCATGCTCAGCCATCTTCTCAGCTCTTCAACCATGAGAACGTCGAATAGTTTGTCTACCTTCTTTTTGTCAGCTTCGAGCTCCTCAACTTCACTCTCGCTGCAAACGTAAGGATAGTAGCCGCTGAACCTTATCTTGCTTTTTATGTCTTCGACCTCTTCTTTTGTAGTTAATGTGTAATCGTTTCCAAAAACTGAAGTGGTGAACGTTCCGTTTTTATGTTCAATTATGGGAATAATGAGTTTTCCAGTTACATCTCCGCCCATGATAATGACGTCTGCTTTGTAGAATTCTGCAGCATTTAGGAATTTCACCCAGCATTTTTCTGAACCATGGATGTCCGTTGTGAAAAATATCAAAGTCAATATTAATCCTCCACTATTTTATATTCAGTTGATTTTTACAAAAAGATTAATTTCTAATAAATCTTTCCAATAAATAATCAAATGTAATGTAATAAATCTGATTTTGCTCGGAATAACGTTTTTGTTTGGGGAGGTACAAGTAAAAGAGAAATTATAAATTTCTCTCCCAATTTAAAGCCTATAATAAAATGACAAAACATGTTCACACTAAACATCGAAGATATGTTATCTATTATCAATTAGCAACGCTAAAACAATAGTTTAAAGCTAACTGGTACCCACAAAAGTGGGTGAGTTAATTCCAAAATAGTTTTTGATAATTAGGGTGCATATTTTTGGTAATTTTAAGCGTTTTGGATTTTTCTCCAGATTTTTTCCATTAGTTCGTCGTAAATAGTTCCTTTTGCTATTCTAGTTATTATTTCTCGAAAACTTTTAACTTGGTTAACTAAGGGCTCTGCTTCCTCGGGCGTTCCGTTCAAATAGTAGAGTTCAATCCGTGTGGCATGAATTAGTGATTCTAATATTAAACTAGGAGCTCTGCAGACGGGTGTAGCGCATGAGTCAATTATTTCTGCATTTTGTATGCTAAAAATCACTTCGCATCTGTCTTCATCGATTTTTCGCATATCATCCACTGTCACCTCCATGTAAGCCAAAGCGGAGGCCAGAATTGGTGCATTTACAGTCTTTGAGTATTTGAATATTTCCTTTTCCAGACTCTTTTTGTCTAGTGACGTTCTATAAAAAAGGGCCATATCGTTTATAATATTTATTACAGCGCATCTTTGTTCTTTGATGTTTCTGTAGGTTTGACTTGAAGTGAATATTTTTGCCACAATTTTCTCCATGTCGGGGGTGATTATTCCCATCGGCGCCGCGTTAGGTTTAGAACTCCTATCGTAAGTGGTGAATATGGTCTCATATACGCAGTTTGGAATAATTTTTAGTTTTTGGAGTATCTCGGATCCCATGTTATTCTCAACCACATTAATGTGTTTTAAAAAGGTTAATAAATCAATTAAGTTCAAATCCATAGATGTCTAAATTAATTTTGATACAAACTATTAATATAGTCTTGCTGTATATTTTAAAGCGATAGAACCTTTATGTTATTGAGGGTTTAAAAATGAGTTCACCAACCGAATTGGAGGATTTGCCTGGAGTAGGACCAGCCATAGCAAAGAAACTATCCGAAGCGGGGTATAGAAGCCCGGAAGCAGTGGCAGTAGCTACCCCCAAGGAATTGGCCGCTGCAGCAGACATTGGAGAATCTACTGCTACAAGGATAATCGAAGCCGCCAGGGAAATGCTAAACATAGGATTTGTTTCCGCCCAGGAGTTTTTGGAACAGAGGAAAAAGATCTCCACCATAACCACAGGCACCAAAAATCTTGATCAATTACTTGGTGGGGGAATAGAAACAAGAGGCATAACCGAATTTTTCGGAGAGTTCAGAACTGGTAAAACTCAGATATGCCTCCAGCTATCCGTCACTGTACAATTGCCGGAGGAAAGAGGAGGGCTCAACGGAGAAACCATTTACATCGATACGGAGGGAACCTTTAGGCCAGAACGACTTGTACAGATAGCTTTAAAATTTGAGTTAGACCCTAAAGAGGTTTTAAAGCGAGTCATATACGCCCGAGCCTACAACTCGGATCATCAACTATACCTTTCCCAAAACATTGATGGATTAATAGAGAAAGGTAGAAACATAAAACTAGTCGTTGTAGACAGCATGGTGGGGCACTTTAGGTCAGAGTATATTGGTCGGGGAATGCTTGCTGAAAGACAACAGAAACTCAACAAACACTTACACACATTGTTGAGATTAGCGGAACTCTACAACCTCGCAGTGGTGGTAACTAATCAGGTTATGGCAAAGCCGGACGCCTTCTTTGGCGACCCCACATCACCCGTTGGAGGACACATCGTCGCCCACAACTGTACCACTAGGGTATACCTTAGAAAAAGTAAGGGTAACCAGCGAATAGCCCGCCTTGTGGATAGCCCCTACCTTCCAGAATTGGAAGTACTATTTGCAATAGATGAAAACGGTGTAATTGACGCTTAACAACTATAACTTAACAAGCGAATCAAGCTTCAAAATACGGAAAAGCTCCTCAGGGTGAAATTGCAAAACTGTCGGCGGGAAAGCCCCTGAATCTAGTTGAGGGAAGCGTAAACTTCTATACCTTCTTTTTATAATATTTGATTTACGTGTAAACACAAACATTTGAAAAAGGGTTGGAGACTTGCTCGGTTTTGAAGTTTCCTGGACTTTAATTGTGGATTCTTTAAATGTGAATGGGCGTCAAAATTATGCTTCGCGTAAACTGAGCATTTTTATTATTCTCTCTGATTTTTCGATGGATTGCTGTGCAGCTTTGGCGGTTCTTTTCATTAGCTCTTCTTTATTTAGTGGTGATTCTTCCCCGACGAGTTTTTTAACTTTGGTGTAAGCTGCCTCGCGGTAGAGGGGCTGTAATGATTTGATTTCTCCATCAGATATTAATTCGGCTCTTTTTGGAGTGTCAACTACTGTCCCTATAACATCACACTTGATTTTTGCTTTTCTTAATGCCCATAAGATTTCCTCCGAGTATTTTGGAGGGTTAAAAATCAGAAGAGAGTCTATCGAGACTCCGAGGTAGTCTATCTTAAAGTCGCGAAGCATTTTAAGCACTGTAGGATTTACTAGTTTTTCTAGCTTGTCCTCGTAAATTTTTATTCCCACATTAGCAGTTTTACAAATTTCGTTGCAGTCTCCCCTAAGCCCCCCATTGGTCCAATCGGTAGCAGTGTGTATTTTTTTAAACAAGTTTCCCTCCATAAGTATTTCACAAGCCTTTATGAACTGCAAATTCAAAGTCTCCATAATCACCTCTGGCCTTCCACCATAAATCGCAGTGGTAGCTATTGTGCCTCCCCCAGCACCCTCAGTCATAATTATGTCGTCTCCCGGCTTGACCTTAGCTCTAGCTGCAATAAGGTGGGGTTCTCTGACCACACCCACCGCCCCAACACAAGAAACAAATCTGGTTCCTATAACCATATCTCCCCCAATTCTGAGTGTGGAGCCAGCTACGAGAGGCACTCCAGTCAATTTGGAAACCGTTCTTATACCCGCCATAAAGTCAAACAGCTTCCCCACATCACCATCATCTGCAAGATGAAGATCGGTAAGTAGCGCTAGGGGCTTCGCTCCTTTAATATAAACATCCCTCATGGTAGCTCTGGTCACGTGGAAACCTGCAATGAAGGGGAACTCTGTAAGCCTTGAATGGGTTCCATCAACAGAAATAACTATTACGTCATGCTTACCCTTAACTGCACCAGCATCATCTTGAGCACCGGGACCTAATATGGTATTTACTCCCACATCGCTTATTTTTGCAAGCAATCTATGAACAAAGAAGTCTCCCTCTCCGCGGCAGCCAACACCCAAATCGTGCATACTTGCCCCGCATTCTGGATAGTTTAGTATATCCGCAACTTTTTTCGAAGTCCTCTGATTAATTGCAGTCATAGTGTCAGAAAAAACCGCATTAGCCAGCTCTAAGACCTCCGCGTCTGATAAGTCCTTATATATTTTTATTTCATCAACCAGACGGGATAGGATCTCCTCTTGGGAACACTTTTTAGCGTGTAGCCTTTTAATGAGCCCCTCTAAATCAGCCAAATGAATCTCCTCAAAACCTTTTTTTAAAATTAATAATCCCTTTAGTAAAGGAAAAATGCTCTTTAAATTATTACTTTACAACTAATCACCGTCAACCTATGAAGGGTAAATTGTGTTGAATTTACTTTTCTCTGTTAAAAATTATTTGGTGAGTGTTATTAAACATTTACTGGTGAGTTTTCCATTAATTTTATGATTTGAGTAGTCAAAAATCTGGAACGTTGCTGCCCAAAGAAGTATTTAGGTCAGCTTGAACTTTGTCGATATTTTTGTTCAGTGTTTGTAAACATGTTTGGGGGCAAAGAATTAAATAAACAATTTGGAAAAGAGATTAATTGAAAGATTTGTGGATACTATAATTTTTTGTATTTGAATTCCAACTTTCATAATTAACATTCTATTTGGATGAGGATTGGTTAAATTATTGTTTTAGAGAGAGTTGGCTTATGTCAAAAGCTAGAGAATTTGAGGAAAGGGCTAAAAGGTACTTTGGGAAAGAGGTAACGGATAGGGATAGGGCGATATTTGAGGGCGGTATAACACTTGGCGCTATTTATCACCAATTTGTCGGAACGCCCATTTCTAGGGATGCTGCTGTGGTTTCCGCACTTGAAAAGGCAATAGAGAAGACTATGTCACTTCAACCCTACATCGAAAGGTTGGAGGTCAAAATTGACACAAGTAAGATGCGCCAAACTTCACATCCCTACGATTATGATGAAGTTGGAGGAAGGAATCTTTCAGTTAAGCTTGTATCTAAATATGGTAAAGCTCGGGTTTACATGAAAATGTTCTTTGTTCCAGAGCTTGATTACCCCCTCATGTTTATCGAAAAAATTGAGGAGGAGAGTTGATGTTGGAAAGCCGAGGCGAAATATGGCCGTATCTAATTTTTTTACCAGCCGAACCCAAAAACCTGAAAATATTTCTTACCGAAGTTTTAGGTTCTCCCATAAGTTTGGATATTCTCGAAAAAATTAATGAGGGAACAGTATGCCAAAAGGACATTATTCGAAAACTTAGTTATTCAAATAAAACTATTCTTGCTCACTTAAAGACCCTAGTTGATTCACGTGTTATCCAGGAGTATTTCCAAGTTGAAGGCGGACGCAGAGTCATCTGTTATAAGCCCACCGACATGGGGCGCTGGATACTACTCATGTTTCAGAGAAAATTTTCCACAAATGATCTCGGTGAAATGTTAGAAGAACTTTTTAGTGTTTATCTGAACAACGCGTTAGAACTATGCTTGAGCAGCGGCATTGATTTCACACGATTGGCAACAATCTTTTCAAGATCTATGAGTGAAGGATTAATTAAACTCTCCGAATCTTCAAGATTGGAGACGCCCAACGTGCTGGTATTCGGCTCAGTGGCCCTAGACACGTTTTCTACTTTGGAGGAAAAAGAAGGTGAAGCGGGAAGTTCCAGATTATTATACGAGTTGTACGAATTTCCGGGAGGTTCGGGAGGTAATGTGGCTGTTGCCCTCTCAAGGCTTGGTATAAATACGAATTTTATCGGAAAACTAGGTGGAGATGCTGCGGCTTGGCAACTACTGAGTGATTTTATAAAAGAGGGGGTTAATGTTTCCGGCGTTGTAATTGATAAAGAGAAGAGAACTTCTAGGAGCTTTATAATTGCTGGAGAAACGGGAAAAAGGAGAACATACATTTACGCCACGAGAGACACTGCCCTATCAATTTCAAATCCTGACGAAATCAAATGGAATCTCCTGAAAGACGCAGAGGTTTTCTACATAGGCGAAACCTTTCTTGAAATCAGCGAATTAATAGCAGGGTACGGCAAAAACCTCGGCAAAACAGTTGTATACCGCCCCACCATCCACTATTTAATCCAAGGCTTAGAAAAACTGGAGGGAATACTGAGAAATACAAACATTTTCATTATAAATGAAACGGGATGGCAAATTCTAAAGGATAAGGGGGTCAAAAATAAAATGGAAGTTTTGGAAAAGGGCCCAGATATTTTCATAATTACCAGAGGGACAAAGGGTTGCGACACTTACACCAAAGATTTTAGCTTCCATGTAGACGCTTATAGTGTTAAGACTGCGGACGAGACTGGGGCTGGCGACGCATTTGCAGCAGGACTAATCGCCGCCCTATTGCAAGAAAAAGGTTTTGAGGAGTTAAAGGACTGCGTACTTTTTGCTTCTGCCTGCGCAGCTCTGGCTACCAGAAAAACGGGAGCAAGATCTTCACTACCCAGTTTCGACGAAGTATTAGAGCTTTTAAAGAAGGAGCCTAAAGATGCCCAAAAAATTGAGCTTTAACGAGTGGAACTCTTGGTACCATAAAATCGTCAAGGATTTTGGATACAGCGAAGATACAGACACGGAGGCAGCGCTGGTTCTTGAAAAAATCCTTGGCGACCAGAACCCAAAGGAGCAGTTAAACCTCCTCAAAAAAAAGATCCATAATAAATGTGTTTTAGTATACGGTTGTGGGCCCTCGCTTGAGAGAAATATTTCTGAAATCAAAAGAATCGGGCTAAACAAGATATGCACCCAGATTGCCGCAGACGGGGCCACCTCAGCTTTGCTCAGAGAGAACATTGTGCCAGAAATAATAGTTTCAGACCTTGACGGACGCATAGAGGATTTAATTTCGGCAAACAGTAAAGGGTCCATTTTGGTTGTTCACGCTCACGGGGACAATATTCCAGCCCTTAAAAGTTATGTGGAGAAAATGCCTGGGGTTGTGGTGGGAACCACACAAACGAAGCCCTTAACCCGCGTATTCAATTTTTTTGGTTTCACCGACGGAGACAGAGCCATATTTTTAGCGCATGCCTTTGGTGCACACACAATTCTTTTAGCGGGATTTGACTTCGGTGAGAAGATTGGAAGATACTCAAAGCCAGAATACAAAGAGGAAACAGCAATGACTCCAAATAAAAGGAAAAAGTTAGAATACGCTAAAGAACTGATAAAATGGTTAGCCTCTCAAACGAATACAATTATAGTCAATTTGACTGGAGCGGGGGAAATGATACCAGGAATAAAAAATTTAAAGTGGGTAACTTGAAAATGGAAGAATGGATTTTCCTTTTTTAGATTTTGTAACCTTTAGGAATAATAATACTTACTTCGATATCCCTAGAGTATCTTAAAATGTCCTGCAAAAGATCCACAAGATTCTCAGAAACGTCAATGGCGCCCCTCACCCCCACAATCCTTATCCCTACCATGTAAGTTTCCATAAGGAACACAACCTCCCCTCTCTGGTCGCTTAGGGAAATTATGATAAAGGTGTTCGTGTATCTTCCCTTACCCTCTGGACCTACTACAAACAAGTCTTTTTCAATTACCCTCCCCCTTTCGGCCAAGTCACGCAAGAATTCCGGCCTGAGAACCTGTCTTCCCGTGACTCGACGGGTATCCATAAACTCGTACGGAGCGGCTTCCGGAGAATCCATTCTTACCTTCCAATAAGACATCAATTCCACACCCAAAAAAGAGGAAACCACTTATAAATGTTCTAGAAGTTTAAACCCCCTAATAAAACTTTCAAAAAAGCAAGAAATCCATTAAAAATTTAAAAGGGATAATCTTCGGCGTTCTTCGAACAAAAAATATTTATTCCTCCACTTATTCGAGAACATGGAAACCCAAATAGTTTTCAAAATGGGAGATGAATATTTGACGCAACCAAAAATAATTGCAGTATCAGGAAAGGGTGGAGTGGGTAAGACAAGTTTTATCGCTCTTACCCTAAAAACTCTGCTAAACTCCAATCATAAAGAGATACTTGTAATAGATGGTGACGCTGACTCCAATATACCAGAAGTTTTAGGGGTGAACGTCACAAAAACTGTGGGAACAATTGTGAATGATTTTAAAAGGAATATGGGTGGATTATCTCCAGGAGTTGACAAGAAGGACTACCTGGAGTCCCTAATATTTAGCATCTTAAAGGAGGGGGAAGATTTCGACTTATTAGTTATGGGTGCAACTGAAAGAGAAGGCTGCTACTGCAGCGTAAATAATCTTTTAACAAAAATAATGGATACCTTAACAAAAAATTATAAGTACACTCTACTAGACTTGCCTGCGGGTCTTGAACACGTAAGTAGAAGAACCAGTAAAAACATAAACTACATGTTCCTAATTACAGACGCTTCAAAAATGGGATTGCAGACCGCTGCCCGAATTAGAGACCTAGCAAAGAGCCTCAAATCCAACTTCGAACACATATACCTGGTCGGAAACAAGGTAACACCGGACATAGAACCTTTAGTAAAGGAACAAGCACAAAAATATAATCTAGAATACGTTGGAAGCATCCCACCAGACGAGGAATTAGCACAATACAATCTGGAAGGAAAACCGCTACTCCTGCTTCCAGAAACCAACCCCGCATACCAAATGGTGTCAAAAATTATAAAATCCAAAATGGCAAATTAAATCCAAAATAACAAAATCTCAACATATGAACATTATACTAGTAGGGAAGTACCATTAACTATCTTTGCCTAACCGTATTTCTTTTGGCTAGATTAACAGTTTTTAGGGGATCTATTGGTTTCTGAAGTTTAATCTGTAGGTGGGGGGAAGAATGATTTTGAGTTCTTTGTGGTTTTCTGTCTTGGCGATTTGCTGAAGATGCTCAAGGATTTTCTGAGCTCTTCGGGCGCCATCAATAACGCCTACCATGCGTATACCCAAGTCTATGCAGTGCTCAAAAAGCATTGTTACCTCTCCTAACTCGTCCCTTAGACATATCACAAGAAAGGTGTCAGAGTATTTCGGCTTGCCCTCTGGATCTGTGACCTTAATTTCTCGTCTCACAATTTCTCCGCCCCTAGCTAGATGTTGAAGAAAAATTGGCCTCAAAATAGCCCTTCCTGTTTGTCGTCGTGTATCTTTGAATACAAGGCTTTCTGTTTGTGGTTCAATCCGAACTTGCCAGTTGCCCACTTGATCGACCTCAGAACGTTTTTCTCTAAATTAATTTTAATGGAAACTTTACTTATAACCTTTTTTATTATGTAGTATAAATACAAAATAAATCTCTGTTATTTAAAGTTAATAATAGAGAGCAATTTATAAAAATACATAACAAGTTATAAAGCATATAGCTACATCTATATTTTAAAGATATAAATGTGGAAGGTAATTTTTAAGTAATGACGAAAATCGCGATAGAAGAGGCTGAAGCCAAAGATATAGAAGTCCTGAACGAAATAGAGAAGGAATGCTTCGCAGAACAAGCCTTCCCAAAAAGCTTCCTGAAATATCTAATCCTCTACCCCAACTCCATTTTCCTTAAGGCCAGAATAGATGGGAAAATTGTGGGATTCATAGCGGGAGTTT
Source organism: Candidatus Jordarchaeia archaeon (assembly GCA_018383815.1). GTDB lineage: Archaea > Asgardarchaeota > Jordiarchaeia > Jordiarchaeales > Jordiarchaeaceae > Jordiarchaeum. The sequence continues at coordinate 21,023 of JAHAWU010000052.1, forward strand.
TACAATCCCCACACAGAGTGGGTAGAATTTACACTCTCGATGTCAAACCTGAATTTAGAAGAAGGGGTATCGCTTCAAAACTACTGCAAACTTTGGAAGTAGAATTCAAAAACATGGGAATAGCCTTCTCTATACTTGAAGTAGAGGCGACCAACACAGCAGCTCTAGTTTTGTACCAAAAATTTGGATACCGCCCCGTGAGGGTGCTGAAAAACTACTATGGAAAAAATCGCCACGGGTTACAGATGGTGAAAAACTTGGTCTAAACCGGCGCAATGTAATATGTATGTTATTTAGGTAAACTACAAAGTTAGGTACTGCCAATGTATTTTTATGAAAGCCGAAGAA
>JAHAWU010000195.1 GCA_018383815.1 Candidatus Jordarchaeia archaeon
AACTCTCGCGGCTACACCACGAAGCCACTCCAACAATCCCTTAACATCTTCTCTATTAAACTTAACCATCAAACATCCTATTTATTTTACGTAGGTGAAGCTAAAGAAATCTTTCGAACAGCATTGACTCTGACCCCCACCTCTGTGTGCCTTCCAGTCCCATTTTTATACATGTTTGTGTTAAAAACAGGGGGGAGTTTGCCTCAAGAACCCAGAAGCAAAAGCAGTTTCGACAAACAGGAGTGCCGCTTGAACATATGGACTTTACGCCTCTAAACCGGAAAAGAAGCCTTATAAAAGCTTCTTTCGAAGGCGAAATTGAACTAAACTCTCATACGCTTCGCGTTTTAGATAAGGGCACGAAAAGGTTTTTCATGGGAAACCTTCGTACGCTAGAGCGTTTTAGACAGAAAAATGAAAAATTGTTTTTCATGGGAAACTACATCACCGCGTATTAAAATGAAAATAAAGTATGGGGAATCTTAATAATAATTTTATTGTTTGAGGCGAAGAATAACTCATTTTTGCCTGTAAAGAATCTAGCCCTCGCACTATGAGAGGGATTGTTTGGTTAACTGTCCTCGAAACTAAGTGTTTTTTCACTTTTATAGGAGGGGTTATAGGATTCTGCGAAGAGTTGGTAAAAGTCGTATAGTTTGAATCCAACTATTTCCCCCTTTTTCTCTTTTTGTTCTAGGACCCTCGTGAATTGTAGCATGCAGAAGGGGCAGTTTGTCACCAGTCCGCTTACTCCGAATTCCTGAGCTATTTCTATTCTTCTGGAGGCCAGTCGGTCTGCCAGTTCAGGGAAGGCCGATCTCACTCCCCCTCCTCCACCACAGCACCAGCCGGATTTGGGAACCCTTACCAGCTCTACGCCCGGAATTTTTTGAATCAAGTTCAAGTATATCTCCTCCTCCAGTCCACTAGCCATGATGTGGCAGGGGTAATGGTACATGAGTTTTACCTTTATGGGTTTGAGGTCTTGGGTGTTCAACCTTATTTTCCTCTCCATGTATTCCCCCACATCGTATATTTCGAAGTTTATGGGGATCCCATACTCCTTGGCAAGTTTGGGATAATCTTTTCTGAATGTGGAATTACATCCGGAGCAGCTTGTTAGCACCTTTCCGATGCCCTTCTCCGCATACTCGTTGAATATGGTGAAGTTCTTGGTTACGAAGGGCTTCATAGCATCTCTCTGACCGGTTCTCATAAATGGGGAACCACAGCAGGTCTGACCCTTGGGAAGATGGACAGCTACCCGATTATTCTGGAATATCTCTATTATGGCCTTTGCCACCGGTTGCTGTCTCCGATTTATTATGCAGCCCGTAAAAAGCACAATTTCGTCTTGGGGTTCACCCTCAAAATTTTTGATGTATTCTGGAAACAAGTCCAGAGCGGGAGTGCCAATTACGGGCACCGATCCTCCGGTCTCCAGTACAGACTGAACTATTGCCCTGTGTTGAGGCAATGGTCCCACACCCTCCACAACACTCCGATACCGCAAGTATTCCACAACACTCCTCCTTATGTCTATTTTTCGGGGACAGGCGACCTCACACTCTTGATCCACTGGACATTTGAAAAGGCCTTGATCCACAGCTTCCCTAAGCCTTCCCTCACTGGCGTCGAGAGGGTCGCATATGAACCTGCATATCTCCACCAGTGCTGCAGGTCCCAGGAAGGTGCGGTCCACATCTATCACATTGCAGTCTGAGTAGCAGGCGGCGCAGAGTATGCACTGTTTATTCTCTATCATCTGTTCCAAGTCTTGGGGAGGAATTTTAGGTATCCCCATGAATTCTCCCGCCGTTAGATCGGTGATTCGCCAGGGGCGCACGGCTCTTATACTCTGGAAGAAGGGATCCATATTCACCACAAGGTCCCTTATAACTTCCAGATGGTCTAGAGGCTCCACCAGCAACGAACCATCTACTAGTACATCCTTCACGAATGTTTTGCAGGCTAACCCTGCTCTCTTGTTTATCCGTACGGCGCAAGAGCCACACTGACCCATTCTGCAGGATGAACGGAATGTTAAGGATTCATCCAAGTTCTCTTTGATGTATAGGAGGGCTTCTAGAACTGTGGTGTCTTCTGTGACATCCAAATCGAAGTTTTGGTAGTGTGGTTCAGGGTCGTTTGCAGGATTAAATCTGAAAACTGTTAGCTTAAACTTCACAAAATCACCCCTCAATAAGTCCTCTTTTCTGGCTTAAACTTGGTGATTATCACATTCTCGTAGGTTAATATGGGCACGTCGGGATGATAGTATAATATTGTGTGTTTTGTCCAGTTGTCGTAGTCCCGGTTGGGATAATCAGTTCTGTAGTGTGCTCCTCGGGTTTCCCGCCTCATTAATGCCGCCAATGTGGTAGCTTCCGCAAGGTCCAGCATGTTTCCCAGTTCTAGGGCTTGGATAAACGCATTATTGTAAACAGTGCTCTTATCTTCAACCCTTATTTTGGTGTATTTTTCTTTTAGTTCCTGAATTTTCTTTAGGGCCTCAGTTAGTCCTTGCTCGTTGCGGAATAGTCCCACCTTCTCCCACATAGTTTGTCTAAGCTCGTCTCTCAACTTGGGAACACTGTACTCTCCCCTTTCACTGAAAAATTGGTATAATCTTTCCTCCTCCTTCTTTATTTTTTCTTTGGGAATCGGGCGAAGCCCCTCATTTTTAATGTATTCACAGGCCCTCTGCCCCGCCCTCTTTCCAAAAACCACACACTCCGTGAGAGCGTTGGCTCCTTCCCTATTCGCCCCATGAACACTCACACAGGCCACCTCTCCAGTGGCAAAAAGGCCCTTAATGGGGGTCTCAGTCCAGGAATTGGTTTTAACACCACCCATCCAGAAGTGTTGACCGGGCACTACGGGAATAACTTCTTCCCTTATGTCCACTTTTGCAAAAACACTCGCCAATTCTGCGAATTCAGCCAGCCTCCTCCTAAAGAAGCTTAAAGGTATGTTTGTGACTTCAAGAATGCGCTCCAGCTCCTCTATTTTTATGTGGGTTAAGTCCAACCCAATGTATTTTCCCTCTATTCCTCGCCCCTCATTTATCTCTGTTTGCATAGCCTGAGAAACCACATCTCTAGGTGCCAGCTCCATAAAGTTTGGAGCATACCTCCTCATAAACCGCTCCCCCTCACTGTTAATTAGTGTGCCACCAATTACCCGAGCAGTCTCAGATATTAGTGTTCCCCGTGGGTAGAGAGTTGTGGGATGGAACTGCACAAACTCCGGGTCTTTAAGTGGAGCACCCGCCCGATAGGCCATTGCCGCCCCATCCCCAGTACACACACTAGAATTGGTGGTTCGGGCATACACCCAACCAAATCCTCCCGTGGCCAGAATAACAGCCTTGGACCTTATGGTGTGAAATTCTCCGCTTTTTATCTCAATTGCGGTTATTCCCCTACACAAGTTGTCCTCCACAAGGAGAGATGTGACAAACCACTCATCGTAAAACGTGGCCCCTCTCCTCCAGAGCTGCTCCTGCAAAGCCATCACGAGTTCCCTTGCCCACTGGGACGAGACAATTATTCCAGTTTTGGTGCTCATACCTCCAGGGCTCGCCCTGAGCAATTCTCCATCCCGACCTCTAGAGTAAACCACTCCCCAAGACTCCAGCCAGGGTATCTCGACTTCCGCCCCATCCGCCAGCACCTCCACGGCATCCTGATCCGCCATATAGTCACTGCCCTTAATGGTTTCCTGCAAATACATTTCCTTGGGTTCGTTGGGAGCCGGCGGAAAGTGTAAGGCACCGGTAGCCACACAGGTGTGGGACCTTAGGGGATGAACCTTTGAGACAACAGCCACATCCGCATACTCACTGGCCTCCAGAGCAGCCCGGAGTCCAGCTAAACCGCCACCCACAATCACAATATCATGTACAATCATAAAATTCTCCCTCAACTATCCACATTCCTAAGTCCTCTCTTTTTACGTATCTCGTTCTGTAAATGTAGCTGCCCTTTGTATTAAGTTCTTATAAGTTGAAAAATAAGCTTATGTTTTTTGTGGTGATGCTAATTGGTGGGATAAAGTAATACTAGGTGGTGTTTTTTGATCCTCCGTGAAGGTGAGTTTCTGCCTGAAGAACTCTTAAAGATGGTGGATAAGACCGCAGGCGAAAATAAGATGAGTAGAAGCGAGTTCGTTGCAAGAATTCTTGAAAAGGCGTTAAGGCCAGGGGAAGAGGTCTATAGGTACCCAACGGTTCTCTGGAAACTACAGACATCGGGATATCTGAGGCTTAGAAGTCCCAGATATCCTAGTAGGAGAATTGGAAGATGGGTGGTGGAGGATATAGAGGAAAGTCTCATACAGTTTTTCTGAAGGAGGATACACAATTCCTGGTGATATAATACTGGACGTGCCAATAGTTAACCTGGCTCTTAGAGTGGGAAGACGCAGGGCTAGAGGCCCAGCAATAGTTAACACAGATTTTGATGGAGGCGTTTACCCAAATATAGAGATTACAATACTCTTTAAAGATACTGAACCTCTCATAATAGTAGAATTTGAGAATCCGCTCTACGGACGAACGGAGTTTGAAGTATTCACCGCAGAAGCCTTCCTCCAGTATGGGAGAGATTACTTTAGCATAGGTGAAGTGAGAGTATACGTGCCAATCGAAGCCGAACACCTAACTGGAGAAGTGTTGGTAGGCAGGGATATACTCAACCAGTTCAACGCCCTACTCTTGGAACTCCAAACAAAAACCTTAACCATGGACTTATAGTGGAATAAGCG
>JAHAWU010000194.1 GCA_018383815.1 Candidatus Jordarchaeia archaeon
GTTCCAGCTCATCACACAATTTTTTTGAAATGTATGCTATAGCAGTACCAAAAGGAGCTATCAGCCATTTATAGCTCCCAGTAATATAAACATCAGCAGCTATTTCTCTCATATTCAGGGGTAAGTAACCTGCGGCTTGTATGCCATCCACAACTATTATGGCGCCTACCTCGTGAGCCTGCTTGGCAATTTTCTTGATATCCCATTTTTGGCCATTTAAGTATTCCACATGGCTCAAAGCAACAACTCTTGTTTCCTCATTGATTTCACTGAGCAAATCATCAACTGAAATACTCCAGTTTTTAGCCTCAACTAGCTTAACCTCAATTTTCTCTTTTCGAGCAATTCTCAGCCAAGGATAGGTAACGCTCGGAAACTCAATACCTGTGGATACCACCAGGCCCCCCCTCAAATCTAAACTCCACGCAATAGAATTCATAGCTTCAGAAACACTGTTAAAAATAGCTATGTCGTCTGGATCACACCCCAAAAGTTTTGCTCCCTCCTGTCTGAGACCATCATAAACTAGCGCTTCCTTCTCCTCATCCAAAGTTAATGTGCCACCCTTAGTTAAATCCACAAAAAACTCCTTGGTTCTCTCGATAACAGTCCTGGGAACCAATCCAATACTCGCACTATTCAAGTAATTAACCTTCTCAATAATTGGAAAATCACCCAATATCTCCTTTATTGCCATGCTATTCACCCTAATAATAAAACATTCAGATCTTACCCTGGCAAATTTTATTACCCTGCTGTAAACATGGTTCTACCATTATTTGAGAACACTAATTTCTGATAGCCGATATAGTATAAATTTTTATGGGTTAATCCTGTTATTTGTTTATGTTTTTCCCAGAAAAGAAGTTGTCACGTGAGTAAAATGTCTGAGGTAATAATTCTTTCACAGGAAGAAGTCAAATCTTGCCTTCCAATGAGTGAGGCCATCAAGGCAGTGGCAGAAGCATATAAGGCTTTTGCCAAGGGACGAGTTGAACTGGCTCCCGTAGTACACTTAAGCGTGGAAAAATACAGAGGTGAGGTGGACGTAAAATCAGGGTACGTAGAGGACTTCGGACTTATCGGGACAAAAATAGCGTCTGGATACTATGACAATCCCAAAATGGGATTGCCATCAGGGGTAGCGGTAATCATCCTTATGGATCTTAAGACCAGCCTACCACTGGCAATTATGGATGGAACCTACCTAACAGCGGTGCGAACTGGCGCGGCGGGGGCGGTGGCTGCGAGTGTTCTTGCCAGAAAAGACTCCCGGAGGGTGGGAGTAATAGGTGCAGGCACACAAGCAAGGATGCAGGTATTAGCGCTAAGCGAAATCTTTCCCCTCAAACAAGTAAAAGTATATAATATTCACAGTGCCAGCAGCGAGAAATATGCCGCTGAAATGAGGGAACGCTTGGGCATTGAGGTTGAACCAGTAAACACCCCAAAAGAAGCTGTGAGTGAAGTAGACATCATTGTAACAGCCACACCTTCCAATAAAGCCCTAGTTATGGATGAATGGATACCTAACGGCGTCCACATCAACGCAATTGGGGCAGACGCTCCGGGAAAACAAGAGTTAGATCCTAAAATTATGAAAAGAGCAAAAATTGTGGTGGACAGTTTCAAACAGTGCCGTGTAATAGGAGAAATTCAACACGCTCTTGCACAAGGGCTAATTAAAGAAGAAGATGTTCACGCGGAAATCGGCGACATTTTAATTGGAAAGAATGTGGGCAGAGAAACTGAGACAGAGATCACACTATTCGACTCCACAGGAATGGCGGTTCAAGACATAGCAGCTGCCAATGTTGTCTATCAGCTGGCAAAAAAGAAAAATATGGGTAGCCGCATTAAACTGCTCTAAGTGCATCTCTAGTTAACTGTAGAACCTATTTCTTTGTTGTTCCCTCTCGGGGCGCTAAATATTTTCTCTTAATTACAAACTCGTATATTACGGCTAAAAGTGCGACTACCATTGCCACTATGATAAAGAATAGGGTATAAGGATTACCAAAAGTTGCATAGTTGAGATAGAGTAGGAGTTTAGCTCCAAAAAAACAGTACATAAATGCTCGGGGATATCCTCCAATGATAGTGGGAATGATAAAAGTCCTAAATTTCACCTTGGTTAAGCCCACACCATAAGAAATAAAGTCAAAGGGTATAAGTGGAGTTAATCTGGTAACGAGAATGGCCCAAAACCCATATCTCGTAATCCACCGGTCTGCTATCAGAACCGCGTCTCCTAAAATATAAATAACAATTTTATCAAAAGTTCGCCTTATCCTCCCACCATTAGATACATGCTCCTCTTTCTCTATAGCAATGGCTCTGTTCTCCCAGCGCTCAATGACTGGTCTCCCAACAAATCTCGCAATGTAAAAACCTATAACACCACCCACCACTTCCCCAGTGCCTCCCACTAAACCCGCCAAAAAAATTCCATAATCAAAGGTAAAAATGGGAAAAACTGAGGGAAAGAAAATTAGCGTGAAAAAATTGTAAACCTCAGGAGTTGATAACATCAGCGGAATAAAAAAAGTTACATAATACTGAAGGGAGAAAGCCGCTCCACCAAGCATCAAAATAAACTCACTGGGGACAGGCGCGACCACCGCTTGTAAAAGCATTGCGGCAAATAAACCAAAAGAACCATAGGTAAAAATCCACAACATAATACCATTAAAAAGAGCTTGAAAAAACGCATTTATACCGTCAAATACAGATAAAGTTACAAGTAACAATAATAGATACATCTAGAAATCCTCCAAAACAAAACTAAAGTTATTAGAGAAAGCCTATAAATCTTACTATATGCAAAATTAATAACAAAAACCTAAATACCTTTAACTCTCATATGGCGAAGAACGCAAAAATTGGGAGGGTTTCCTCCCCCGGGTTTTCATTACTTGCAATTCCAAATACTTACCGTCGAATTTAATTCTACCCTGATAGGAATCTATTTAAATGTATTCGGCTTAGAGATAAGACAGCCACGAATGAGGAAGGAAACCAATGACTATTGATCTGAACAAAAACAAGGAGAGAATAGTCCTGGAGATAATCCAGGACCACATAAGAAAGATATTGTTCGCGGTAAAAGAGCTGGCTCCCTTCCTGGAAGCATGGTTTGAGGGAAACGAAGCCGAGATGGAAAAAATAATACTAAAAATATCGCAAGCCGAAAACGAAGCCGAAGAAATAAAACTAGCCTTACTAGACGAGCTAAGCGTTGCCGCAACATTAATACAGCGAGAAGACCTAATGCGCCTAGTACTCACAACAGATGAAATCGCCGATTACGCTGAAGGAACCGCCTTTAGACTAAAGGGACTCAAAAACTGGAAACCCAAAGAAGCCCTAAAAGAAGACCTAAGAAACCTAGTAAACACCACCATAAACTCCGTTGAAACACTCCGAGACTCCATATTCACCATAGTGGAAGACGCAGAGAGAGCCAAAAAGGCCGCCGAGGAAGTAGACAAAGTTGAAAGATTCATGGACCAAATACACCGAGCCATTGAACAAACCCTATTTGAACTAGATATAGACAACCGCACCCTAATACGCCTATTGAGCGTAGTGAGCAATTTGGAGGATGCTGTAGACACTGCTGGAAAAGCTGCTGATGCAGTGCGCATAATAGCCGTAGCAAGACTAGGATAATAGAATAGGAAAAAAGATACCAAAAATTGAAAAGAGGGCAAAACAAGTGGAAACCACCGAAAAAAGTGTACCAGCCAAAAAAAGAGCCGAACTAATCTCTGGGAATAGAGTGATAGTATGGAATCCCGAGGAAGGCTCCCAACTCTACGCCGAAGGCTTCTATGGACAACCCCTAGGAATAAGAAAACCAAAATCACCCCAATTCACACGCCCCCTTGAACTCTCCCTACTAGAAGCCCTATACCTACTCCAAAAAGAAAAAATCACACTCACCGACGCCCAAGACAACCACGCCATAACCCCCGAAGAACTACTGGAAAAGGCAGAACAAACCTACATAGACTTCAAAACCAAATACGCAGTCTACAAAGACCTCAGGGAAAAAGGATATGTAGTTAGACCCGGACTCAAATTCGGAGCAGACTTCTCCGTCTACGAACACGGACCCGGCATAGATCACGCCCCCCTCATAGTATCAGTCGTTCCCAAAGGAACACAGCTCAGCCCCATAGAAACAGTAAGGGCGGGCCGCCTCGCAACCAGCGTCCGGAAAAAATTCGTAGTGGCAACAGTATCCCCCATGGGAGAACCAAAATACTATATGTTCACGTGGCACAAACCCTAAACCCAAAAGTACGACAACAAAATCACAAACTTAGCTCTCCTACCTTCTAACTGATTAAAAACCTACATAAGCTACGCTTCTTAGACAAACAAACATACGCTGAGAGCGTTTCAGATAAAGTATGGAAAAGTTTTTCATGGCAAAGAATGAAAACAAGTTTTCATAGCAAAATAAATCAAATTTCTTCATCTCACAATTTTAAAAAGAAACAATAAAATCCAGTATTTGAAAATGAGTTTTTGGGGTAGGGATACCCTTATAATGGAGTAAAGGGAATTCCTACCCCTTGGTGATCTACATGATGAGAATACTTCTCCTCCAAGATATAATAATCTTTCTCCTGATCACCTTGATAATCCTTCATGGAAGGAAAACCCCAACCACAACCACCCATCCTCTAGGCAACCTCTCCCTCGAGAAAGCCCTGGAAACCATGATCAACGCCGGTTTCCTTCCCGGCGGAGTAGCCGAAGTGCTACGCTACCTTTCCCTGAAAAGACAAAAGGACAAGTACCCTGGATGGCTCATCGCCCTCCACACCACAGTTCAGTGCGCCTCAGGAACAT
>JAHAWU010000053.1 GCA_018383815.1 Candidatus Jordarchaeia archaeon
GGAGACGCTAAACGCCTGCCAGAGTGGAGAGGTTCATGCCCTAGGGCAGGTGCTCCCCTGTGAAGCAGGAACCGAACACCACTGGGAGAATGTCCTAGATGGGTAAGTTTCGGACAACGGTTTAAAGTTTCCCTGCAACACTTAAAAATGACAAAAAGGTTGTTGGGTTCAAGGATGATTGGCTGGTAGCTAAAATGAAGTGCGCAGTGATTAATTGCGGAAAAATCCTAGAGGAAGGAAACTATGTCACAATCGGTGGAAAAAAGTACTGCAAAGAGTGCGCAGTGCTCATAGCAAGAGAGGAACTAAGCCAATTTTCCACTTACACAGACCCAAAAGCGGAGTCCAATAAGTAAATATTTATTGAGAAGGGAGTTTCTTTGGAAAAAATCGTTGAAGGGATTTACAGGTTAAAAATTAATCTGCCCTTCACCTGGACGCCTGAAATGAATCTCTACCTCATTATGGGAGACGAAGTCATATTAATTGACACCGGGCCAGGTGATCCGAAATCTTTTCAAGCCATTTGTGATTTTCTGGGCAGTTTAGGGCTTAAACTCAGTGACGTGAGTAGAATACTTAATACCCATGAACATGTAGAACACTTTGCAGGCGACGAAATAATAAAAAAGAATTCTGGAGCCCAGGTTTCTGCCCATAAAAAGGCCGCAAACATTATCCAAAACTTCTCCAAGTATGTATCAGAACTATTCACCACGTTGAGGGAAGCGGAGATAGAGCCCCAAATGAGGGCTGTGGCTGAGAGATATCTGTCCTTCCAATCCTCAATAAGCTCCACAAAAGTAGAAAAACCATTAAGCGAAGGAGACATTGTAGACCTCGGAAATTTTGCCCTTAAAACCATTCACACCCCAGGTCACGCTCCCGGTCACATATGCTTCTATGATGAGAAGAGGAAAATCCTATTCTCTGGAGACCATATACTCGGCACAGGAACTCCCTTCGTGGGTTATGGCATCACAGACATGATAATTGACAGAGTAGCAAGCAAGACGGGTATTAAAAATGTGGAGCATGGAAACATGACTCACTACTTCAATTCACTTGAACGCCTGTTACCTTTAGACATAAAGCTAATACTACCCGCACATGGCCCCATCATCACTGAACCTCACAAGAAAATCAGAGAGGATATGGGTCGTAAACTTTTGAGGGAACAAATGATTTTGAAGGCTCTTGAAGGTGGTGAGGAAACATTAGAGGGTTTAACCCAAAAAGCCTATGGCTCATTCCAACTAGACTACCTGCTTAAAGGATCAACCCTTGCCTACATTGATAGGCTCTTGGAGCTTGGAAAAATTGAGAAGATTGTAAAAGAAAACCAAACCTACTACAGGCTAAAATGAAAAGAGAATTAAAGGATGGTAAACCTTTATCAATAAAATGTCTTCACTTTTCGCTTATCTTTAAGCTCCTAGAGTTCTAGTAATTGGAGAGGTGAGTTTGAATGAAGGAGATCTTCAAAGATATTTACGTGTTTACTCTGAAGCTTCCCTTCCCTGCTACTCCTGAGTTGAACGTTTATTTTTTGGAAGGTGAAGAGCCGGCAATAATTGACACGGGACTAGGGGATCCATGGTCAATGGATGTGATTGCCTCAGAGTTGGGGGAGATAGGTAGAAGTTTAAAGGATGTTTCAGTAATAATAAACACCCATGAGCACGTTGAACATTTTGGGGGAAACCAAAAAATAAAGAATGCATCTGAAGCCATTGTTATCGCCTCACATAAGGCTGCGGCAATAATTGAGAACTATCACCAGCATATTTTAAGCATCAAAAACAATCTGCCGTATTCGGAGTTTGAGCCCAAAATAAGGGAAATGATAGACAGGTACATGGATTTTAACCTGTTGATAGACGAGTCAAAGGTAGAAAGGAGGGTTGAGGAAAACGAAATAATACGCCTGGAAAAATTTAATTTAAGGGTAATTGAATCTCCGGGGCACGCCAATGGGCACATCTGTCTCTACGATGAGGATAGGAAAATTTTGTTCTCAGGAGACCACATTATTGGAACTGGAACCACCTTCGTAGGATACGGTTGGAGAGAGTTGGGCACACTAAAAATAGGCGAAATCCTAGACGCAAATAATAAAATACCGGATAATATTTCAATATACCTTGAATCTCTGGAACGATTACAAAAATATGATTTAAAATATATACTTCCAGCCCATGGGCCACTCATAGGCGAGCCGTACAAAAAACTAAAGGAAGACATAGAAAGGAAGCTGAAAAGGGAAAAAATTTTCTTGGATATCTTGGAGAAAAGAAAGTGTGTAAGTTTAGAAGATTTAACTGCGGAATCCTATAATGTGGACAAGAGTAACTATATGCTTCAGGGCGCCACCCTGGGCTACATGCAAAGACTCATTAAACAGGGAAAAGTCACCGCCCACATCAAAGACAGCAAGGTGCTTTTTGAAATTAATACCTTATAAGATTCAATAAGGGAACCCCCCAAGGCTGCATCCAACTTGAGGAACACCTTAAAGAAATATTCTAAAATTTTACCAAGAAGGAACAGAAACTTTTTCCGTTGGAGCCATTTGAAGTTAGGTATGAATAGCGAAATGCGTAAATTAGAAAAACCTTCCTTGTGTAGGCATATGAAGGGTTGTTGCCTATGAGAGTATATTATGATAGGGGTTTAATTATTGAAGCGGAAGGTCTTAAATTTTTACTTGACCCCAGATCTAAAGCGGATTTTTACTCTTCAAACTTGGTGCTTGTGTCTCACGGTCACAGTGACCACGTTTCTGGTCTTATAAATGCTGGTGAGAATGTGAGGGTTGGGGCCTCAAACATTACACATGAGATAGCCCGATTGGTAAGGCCGGAGAGGAACAGAAGATTTTTGGAAAACACTGTCTTAATGGATAGGAAACACGGCTTCAGAACAGATAAGTATAGTGTTTTGGCTTATGATGCTGGGCACTGTATGGGGTCTCTACAATTTAAGATTGATACGGGTGAGCACCTTATTGGCTATACTGGTGACCTCAATTTTTGTGAGAGTATAACTGAGAGGAAAGCAGATGTCGTGGATTGCGACATTCTGGTGATTGAGGCCACTTTCGGCTCAGAAGAATATGTTTTTCCAGAAAGAGAGGAAATTATTTCCGAAATATTAGCTTACACAGAAAAAAATGTTTCCGATGGTGTCCCACTTGTTCTTATAGGCTATTCCCTTGGAAAGTGCCAGGAACTAACCAGTCTAATATCTAAAGGACTGGACTATGACGTTTTGGTTCCCAGACAGATTTTTGAATTTAACAGAATTTTTGAACGCTACAAGACTGGACTGGGAAAATACTTCGAGATAGAGTCAGAGGAGGGAAGAGAAATCATTGAGGGAAACAAGTATGTACTTCTATTGCCCCCCTCTTATCTGGGTAAAAATGCTCCCGAAACACTGGCAAAGACTTTCAACCTTCCCAAGCCTCCCAAAGTGGCAATTTGCACCGGTTGGGCTGCCAAAAAATCCTTCTTTTTCTCCATGCAACAAGCTTACAACATTGATGCCGCCTTTCCGCTCAGCTCCCACGCAGACTTTAACCAGCTCCTAGAATACGTAAGCACCGTCGAACCATCAACAGTATACACCACTTTTGGAAGCCCAGTCAACCTCGCAAAACAAATAAAAAAGAGACTAAAAATAAAAGCTCAACCAGTAGTCAACAAGATGCAGCAAACCCTCGAAACATACTCAACCAACCAAGAACCCCAAATAACACTAAAAACAGACACAAACAAGCCAAAAACACCAGAAAAGGCGACATAAAAACCCAGCCGAACTATACACAATTTCCAAAACTACCAATAAATACTAGCTTCAAAACCGTTGGCAGGAGAACCTTCGCCTTTTCTCTGTCAGTGTCCATTAATGTTTAGGATTCCTTGGAATCATCCTGATATTGTCAACTTAAGGCTTTTTTCATCCTGTTCGCCTTTTTTAGTGTTTGGATGCGGGTTTCTGGTGATGTGGAATGATTCGGTCGCCCAAAAAAGGGGATCTATAAGCCTTCCTTTGAAGATTTGGAGCCTTAAATCGGATTTGAACCGAATAAGCCTGCATCACCAAAATAATCCAAAAACAGGAGAATTCCCCCCAAATAAAGCTTAAGTTGACATTATCATCGTCCATCTAATACAATTTATATATGCGCTGAAACATAATATAAGCTAGCTATTGGTTATTTTGGACAAAGGCATTTATGCAGGGAAACTGTTTGCAAAAGTTGGATCAAGACGTTAAATACTTACTTAGAGACATTTGTAGGTTAATACTGGAAATTGTTTTTGCGATTCACTCACTGGATAAAAATATTTCCTCAAGGGTAGGGGACTCATTTGAAAAGTACGAATTTGGGCTTTTAGTTGAAACATTCCAAGTTTCCGCTGAAATTGTTACAAAACTGGTGTTGCTTGTGGAGGATTACATTGATGCGATTGTTAAGGGATTAGACCTTTTCTCGAACTTGGTTCTCGCCTTTGGTATTAAAAATTATTCTGGAATTTTAAGTCAAAAAAGTAAGTTGGGAGATTTCATTAATCCAGATGCCATTGATTTAGGTTTCTTAAAATTCCAAGTGAGAACCACAGAAGAGTTGATATACCCACAACTCATCAAGAAAATAAAAGATATGCTTGAAAAAATGGAGGATCTCGGGAAGGTTTTCGGTTTCTTGAAGTCCGACGTACTCAACACGTTTCTAGAAGAGATTAAAAAACAGAAAAATGACTGGGAAGAAATACAGAAAAGGTTGAACCTTTTTTTCACAGCTGTGGAGAAGGAAGCAGATGTTTCAGACTACTTTAACCAAATATCTAGGATAATTATTGACTTTGCACTTTTTGGGAATAATGTTAGAAACTTATCCAATTATTTAGGTAATGTTTTTGGTGATAGGCTTGATTTCAGCTTGGAAAATGTCAGTGTTCTATTTGAAGTCTTTAGGCAATTAAAACAGGATTTGATTACCCTGGTTACATGCAGAGCTAAAGAAGCTGAGCACATAAGAGCTTCTTTTATTAAAATTTTAGCCATTCTCTGGGATAGCGAGGAGGAGGCTGGTGAAAAATTCCAATCCTATTTAAAGTCGGAAATAAAACTGGACGACTTAATTCCCCCAAGTTTTTCGCTGGAAGATCTGGAATTTGGAATGGTGCAGTCCAGAAACGAAATACTACTCGTAGAAAAGATACACAAAAGAGTAAAGGAGAACATCGAATCAGTAAGAAAAATAGCAGGCTATCTCAACAGTCCAGTTCTAAGAGAACAGTACGAAATAACCCTTAAGGAAATTGAAATCGTCGACAAATATTGGCCGAAATACACTCAAAAAATAATAGAATTACAAAACCTTCTCCATAACAAAAGGAAAACCTAATCCTTAACGCATCTTTAAAGCAACATTTTCAAAAGTTTAATATCAGACTCCACTTCGTACCCTTCCCGAGTTTCTTTGGGTATTTTTTGTTTTTTCTCAATTGCTGTACGTTTTTCTATGAGTTTGGAAGTTCCCGAAAAATTATTCGGTGAGGGCTAGTACTCTTCGTATCGACTATCGAATTCAAAAATGAGAATATAAATAAAGGTATAGGAAGTGGGTTAAATAAGCGTTAATCATACCTTTTTAGATCGGCTTTTCTATAAGGCTTGTTTTGATTTTTTGTAATTTTTTCGTATCAATTATACCTGCCTGATATGTCTCTATGGCTATAGCTATTTCTTGGAGTATTCTTTTATTTTCCAATACAACCTCTGGGGCAAGCTTTGAGTCTCGTTCTTTCACCCAACACTCTTCCCAGCAATTTTCCAATTTAGCCTCCAAATCCCTAGGGTTTTCTCTCTCAATCTCGGATAAGAGTTCCCTCAATCTTTCAAAGATGATTGTTTTGGTCACTTCTCACTTATCCCCTTAATTTTTTAGTTATGGCAATTCATTTACTCCTAAACGGTGACGCAACCTCTTTAAATTAAATGCAGGCACCTTAAAGTGGGCTTTCCTTTAAAGCTTGGGTACAGTATTTTAATTATAGGTGTATGCGGGTGGGACTCAGAGATTCAATCGGATTATTGTTGTAATGATTTGCGTGTGTTTTTTGTGGGGTGCTCCCATTCTGAGCCCAATTTGTTTTTCATAGTTGGAGCGATTTACTGGACTGTTAATTATTATGTTATACCTTCCTGATTTATAGTATCCTTTTAAATATTTAAATTTTTCTTAATATTAAAGAATATAAATAATATACATAAATAATTAAAAATTAAAATAAAAAGAAAAATAAAATAAGATTTTCCAAATATAATAACTGGTCGCCGTTCAGCTCTCTGTTCACATGGAACGCAGAACATCAGAAATTTTGGCAGCAGTTCTCTGCATTTCAACCAGAACTAAACCCATGTTAGCTCCGGGCTTTGTGATTGCTGATAGGACAGCTTCAGAGCCCACGCCACGAAGGATGGTGTCTCCTTTAGTCCCACTCACAATAACTTTGTCAAGAGTACCACGGTTCAATTCGGTTACCGCTCTGTTGCCGATGTTGAGCAGGGCGGCGCTCATGGCAGCAATTAAACCTTCATCTGCATCTTTAGGCAACGCAGAAGCCATGACCAGGCCGTCGGTTCTAACCACGGCAGACGCTTCAACATCAGGATCCGCGTCAGCCATCGCCTTCAATAATCCTTCAAGCTCTTCACGC
Source organism: Candidatus Jordarchaeia archaeon (assembly GCA_018383815.1). Taxonomy (GTDB): domain Archaea; phylum Asgardarchaeota; class Jordiarchaeia; order Jordiarchaeales; family Jordiarchaeaceae; genus Jordiarchaeum. The sequence continues at coordinate 6,732 of JAHAWU010000053.1, forward strand.
CATTTTTTGGGCATAGCACAACACCAACCTTTTTTATAACATGTTTACTTTTTCAATTTAGATTGCTTATTTTGTTTTTTCTCACTTGCGTCTTTTGAGATATTCGCAATATATGCTTAAATTTTTGCGACTGATATAGTATAGATTAATTCATATTTATATATGTTTCCGTTATATTTTTCCAATTATTACTAAATTCCCAAAAGTGGGAAACTTCACACAAGTAGCCCTTCCCCTAAGGATTCCAAGCCTAAACAAAACAAGAAGCACCAGGAAGTCAAACCGATTTATAAAATCCTTATATTTTAAGAGACTTACAAATACTTAGATATTCGTTTGTCGAGGTGTTTTGGTTGACCGTTGAAACTAAAAAAATTAGTTTTTCAACTCAGGGTGAGGTTCAGATTATAGATATAACGGACATGGTACAGAAGGCTGTCTCTGAATCACAAACTACGAGTGGAATTGTGACAATTTTTGTTCCCGGTGCCACTGGTGCGGTTACCACTATTGAGTATGAGCCGGGGTTGCTGAAGGATTTTCCCAAGATTTTGGAGAGAATATCTCCCAAAAATATGGGTTACGAGCATGAGTTGAGGTGGCATGACGGAAATGGGCATAGCCACTGTAGGGCATCATTGATGGGACCCAGTTTAACTGTTCCCTACACTCAAAAGAAACTCCTTTTGGGAACTTGGCAACAAATTGTTTTCATAGAGTTAGACGTAAGGCCCAGAGACAGGAATATAATTCTTCAGATCATCGGCGAATAAAAAAATGGTTTAGAGATTAATTTTGGATTGTGGAAAATTTTTTGGTTTGGCTGTGGTATTCAGTTAATCTATTTTTATGGGTCTTTTTTCTCTGGTTTCTCTTTTTGGTAGTTTCAGTTCCAGTATGCCGTTTTTGTAGGTGGCTGCAGCCTTCTCGGGAACAACCTGTGCTGGTAGTTTAAAGGAGCGGTAAAATTTTTTGTGTGTTCTTTCTCTATGGATGTATTCCCGTCCTTCTTCTGTTTCTTCTCTGTCCACTCTTACCTCGGCTGAGATTTCCACCCGATTCTCCGTAGCGTTAATGTTTATGTCCTCTTTTTTTACTCCAGGTATTTCTGCTACTATTATGATTTCTTTATCGGTTTCTTGGATGTCTGCATACATACTTCTGACTTCTGGTGTTGGAGGTTCAAAACTTACCCTTCCAAATGGGGGAAACTCAAAGGCAAAATGTTTCGGGTACCTGTCCCAAAATCTTTTCATCATTCTATGCATCCATCTTTCAAACTCGTCCTCAGGTTCCCTTTCCCAAAACATGATTTCGCACCTCTTTAGTTGCTAAATATTGCTCCCATCTTTTCCCTTCTGAAACTTACATAAAGAAAATATTTAAATTTTATCAAATTTTTCTATTAAAAACTCATAAGTGGTGAAAAATAACCTCCTAAGAATCTGATTTTTGAATTGAAGGCTTAGGGGGCTGAAAGCTTCTAACTAGTTATTTTTGGGTGGTTGTGTCAATTATTTTTTGGAGTTCCTCACATATTTCCGATATTTTTCTCTCGCCATTAACATATGTTGTAAAGTCCATAAAGTTAAACCTTTTCGGGCAACCGTCAACCTCTACTTCCATTTCAATCATTTGGTAAAAAATACCCGAATATGTTACGTATGAAATATTCTTTATTGGAGCTCTTAACCCCACTTCGTATACGGGCTCGAAACTATCTCTCTTGATGAAAATAATATTTTGATTTGTTAGCACCAGTAGACCGTCGTTAAAGTCTTCCTCTGATTCACAGGAGCAGGCTTCCTTAAAAAGAACCACTTCCTCCCCTGACAGTATCTCGTCGAGGAGTTCTGGGGCTTTCTTGTAGATTTCTACCCAGTCAGGCATCACACATCACTCTCAACAAAAACATTGAAAACATGAAGACATAATATATTTAACTCCTCAACCTGGTTAGCTCTTCTTTTTGTGACCGAAAATTTTTTCCAACTCCAATAATTCACGCTTGAAAATTAGCTGCAAGTGGAGGAACATAAAAATTTTTTTACTCCCCCTAAAATAGTCGGCGGGATAATCCCCTGTCAAGTCGCGGTGGTGTCAAAATATAAATGTAAACATTTCAAACAATGGTTTATAGTATGAAATACATGTATAGGTATAAAATAAATGCCGTCTCTGCAACTATTAGGATGAGTATGGTTTGGAGTGGCTTTGGACTTTTGGGCTGGGTTTCAGGCGTTTTAAACACCTTTTTATAGAAGGTGTAGCCTACGATTAGGGCAAGTGCGGCTCCTGATATTTCGTCCAGTATAACGTGTTGTCTCACAAGTAGGGTGGAAATCATTACTGCTACAGCTATGGGCCAAGATATCCAGCCGTAGCTTCTTTTTTCCTGCCAGAATCCGTAAGCTATCATAGTTGATACTGCGGCGTGTAAGCTGGGGAAGCAGTTCAAAGGTGTATCCTTAGCGTAAACCATCCAGAGCAACCAGTGGAACGCATCCAAGTTTGAATGAATCGAGTTATAAAGCAACCAATTTTGAAGGAATTGAGGATTCACATAATACCAGAAGACCCAATCAAAAAGGTTTGAAGGTGCCCAGTAGGGGCGAATCATCATAACGGGATAGATAATGTAGACAGCATATGATACTAAGTGTATAGTGATAAGGGAGAAAATCAGCTGGTTAAAATAAGCTCTCTGGAAAGTTGCAAAATATAGTAGTGCGAAGAATACAAAGCTGTAGAACAGGTAAATGTAAATAACCACGGAGGGCGGGTTTAAAGGAATAGCCCAATCAATTGGCGTGAATAGAAAATGTGGCTCAGTGAGATGGACACTCGCAACATATCCATACAGGGCATTCACAAACATGTAAAGCAGTAGTAAAAATAGGTTCTTCGCTATCTCCCTTTTTCCAGGATTGTTACCCATACAAATCCACCATAGAGGATTTTCGGTCTCCCCTCAGATAAAGCTTTATCCCCTGCGAGAAACTTTTAGAGCCCACAAAAGATGCGCCTTTTTAAGTAAATGAAAAATGTTTCACACTGCCGCAAGTACTTAGGTTTTTGGCTCTAATAAGTTTAAAGGAGATAACTTGTCTCAAAATTTATATATCTCTTTTGGAAACTGCTTTTCCCATCCCTAATCTATATTTTATTATTTGAGGGACTTTAATGCCTGATGCTAGTGAATCTTTTTTGAAAAAGGTTTTGGAGCCGGATTCTGTTGCGGTGGTTGGCGCTTCCACTACGCCTATGAAGATTGGGAATGTTATTGTTTGGAATCTCGTCAACGGCTTTGAGGGCAAAATTTATCCAGTGAATCCCAAGGCAAAGGGTGAAAAGATATATGGTTGCGAAGTTTATTCTACAGTTTCTGAGGTTCCTGGCAATGTGGATTTGGCTTGTTTAGCTGTGCCGCGGGAGTTGGTTCCTGAGGCTTTAGAAGACTGTGGGAATAAGGGGGTTAAAGGGGCTATGATTGCGGCGGCGGGCTTTTCTGATGCAGGAGAGAATGGTAAAAGATTAGAAAGGGAGATGCTGAGAACCGCCCAAAAATACAATATCCGGATAATTGGCCCTAACTCTCAGGGAATCCTTAACATGAAGAAAAAATTGGACACCGCCTTTGCGCCCCATAAAGATATCATTCCCGGTGGAGCTGCCATAGTTAGTCAGACCGGCACCTTCATAGCCTGCGCCAAGTATTATTCTGAAGTGTTTGGAGGGGTGAGTCACATAATTGATTTGGCAAACATGTGCGACGTAGACTTTTCCGACACCCTAGAATATTTGGGAAACGATCCAAATGTAAGGGTTATAGCTTTGCACATAGAAGGATTGCGCGATGGTAAGAGGTTTATGCGTGTAGCAAGTGAGGTCTCCCAAAAGAAACCAATAATTGTTCTGAAGTCGGGGGTGAGTGAAAAGGGCTCAAAGGCCATTCAAGCACACACTGGCTCGCTAGCCGGCAAAAACGAGGTTAACAAGGCAGCCTTCAAGCAAGCAGGCTTAATACAAGCGGTAGATCTGGATGAATGGGCGGACATAGCAAAGGCGTTTAATATACTTCCACCCCTGACAGGAAATAGGGTGGGAATCCTAACCTTTACAGGGGGACTGGGTGCACTGCTCGTGGATGCCTGCGAGGAATTTGGCTTAGAACTTGCGGAACTCTCAAAGGAAACTACGAGCAAAATCGGAGAAATATCGGCAAGCTGGCTTAAAGTGGAGAATCCAGTTGACATGTTCACAGCCTGCCAAAATTTGGGAATAATACAAGCCTACAACTTACTTCTGGAATATATGGTTAAAGATGAATCTGTAGACTGCTTAGTTCTGATAATACCCCACTTTACGGGAACGGTTGAACCCAGAGACGCATTCAACAATATAAAAATAAATAAGCCCACAATTGTCATAGGAACCACAGCCGCGCTGGAAAACGCCGCAGCAGAATGGACGAAAAGCGCCCAAGAATTAGAAAAGATGGGACTAGCAGTTTATTCCACACCAAGAAAAGCAGCAAGGGTTCTATCCGCACTCTACAACTACTACAGAAAAACAGCACAAAAATGATTATGAATTTGCCAACCCTTTGAACTCTTTCCCTTAAATAAGAGGCACCTGTTTTTCCGACCCTTCTAGTAATAGGTGAACAATTTTAACATTTTCCAGTATTTTGAACCGCACAAAATTTTTCAAAACTTTATGCTTGCGATTTCCAGTTGTTGGTTGCCTGTTTTACTTGCTAGGGTTGTGAACGCTTTACAATTATGTTTTCAAATTCATTTCGTCAATGTTCAGCCTTCATATTTGGGAAATCAAGTACTGTATGAGTCTTGAGCCAAAAATATAAGTGTTTTATTATGTGGAAGGGTTAAAGATTTTAATTGTTGTAATCTATAAGTTTATATTATTCGAAGATTAAGGTAATGCAACTTTGGTTTGGAGTGTAGCAGTTTTGAGGATAACGAAGTGGACAATTGCTAGAGTCGTGGCGGCGATCGTAACTGCCATAGTGTTGGTGGTTCTGGTGCAGTACATTGGATTAGACCTTATCCTGTTCCTCATCAAAAACATGAACCTATACTGGATTATGGCGTTCGTTGGGGTTTATACGTTCACTTTTGTGCTGCGGGCGATTCGCTGGAGATCAATTATAAAGGCGACGAACCACAATGTTAGTGTTCCGTACACAGTAACGATGCTCTGGTCTGGATGGTTTGTAAATGAGGTAACACCCGCAAAAATTGGGGACCTTGTAAGAATATACCTATTATATGATAAGGATAAAGAAATCTCGTTGGGGGAAAGTACTTCCACAATTGCTGTGGAGAGAATCTTTGACATTTTTGCAATGGTGCTAATTGCATCAGTTCTTTTTGGTATAATTTGTCTAAATACCGTGATTCCTGATGATTACCGTAACTTTATTTTAATAGCTTTTGTGTTCGGCTTTGTCCTAGTCGGACTAATAGTAGCCTTCATTTTTTATGGTGAACAATTAATCAGTTTTACCAAGCATATTTCCCCCAAACTTCACGAAAAACTGAACTTATTTGTTGTGGGTTTCAAAACAGGTATGGAGCAACTATACCACAGGCCTAAAATGCTGGGTGTTGTGGCTCTATTATCCTTTCCCATATGGATTCTTGACGCTACCTCAACCATTTTTGTAACTCGCAGTACTGGATTCTTTTTACCGATTGATATTTGTCTTTTGGCTTCCATCATTGGCTTCTTCACAAAGTTGCTTCCTTTGCTACCTGGTGGATTCGGAATCTACGAGTTCGGTGTGGGCTTCATACTCTCCATGGCTGGACCCTTCAGTCTGGGCACCGGCTACCTCATGCCCTACAGTTTAGGATTTGCATTGTTTCTCCCTCTAAGTTTAGGGATAGCCTTCGCACTCCTGGACCACATTATCAGATTTGCTTACTGTCTGGCGACCGGTATTCCTTCAATCGTATACAATGGTGTGGGGTCAAACTTTTTAGCCCAGAAAAAAGCTCCACTTGAAATTGGTGAAAAATCAAAAACTGGTAGGTAGATAGAAACTGTGACTACTTGAAAGGTTGGACTGCGCGGAGGTTGGCATGTGGAGGAATTAAAGATAACAGTTCTTATACCCTGCTATAATGAGGAGAATAATATCCTGGAAATCATAGATTTGGTCAAGAAGGTCGACTTGGGGTATCCCAAGGAAATCATTGTTATTGATGATGGGTCTGAGGATAGTTCCGTAGATAAAATCAAAACTCAGACTGGCATTAAACTGCTACAACACGAAAAAAACTTGGGGAAAGGGAAGGCTATTCAAACCGGACTTTCGCATGCAACCGGCGACATAATAGTCATCCAAGACGCAGACCTGGAATATTTTCCAAACGATATACCCCGCCTACTTGAACCTCTCATAAAAGGCCAAGCAGATGCCGTTTATGGTTCAAGATTTCTTGGGGTAGCAGATGGAATGTCCTTTTCGCACAACTTTGGAAACAGACTTCTGTCCTGGGCCGCCCGCCTCCTTTTTAAAAATTCAATCACGGACATAATGACAGGATACAAGGTCTTCTTCAAAAAGGCCCTTCACGGAATTAGTCTACAGTGCAAGGGGTTTGAATTGGAGCCGGAGATAACGGTGAAGCTGCTCAAAAAGGGCAAGAAGATAGTAGAGGTACCCATATCTTATAGTTATAGGAGAAAGGGGAAGGCTAAAATAGGGTGGAAAGATGGAGTAATTTGCCTCTGGTGGCTCATCAAAGGAAAATTTTCAAAATAGTACCCAAATACCCCCAACAGTAGAAATAATTACATTTTAAAAAACCTTTAAAGATGCTTCTTGTATGCGGGCATCACACTTTCATTCTGCGTGTTGATTTCTTGTAAGTCCTGCTTTTCCACACCTTAACCCGTTTAGAGAATAAGTGATCTCACAAAAAAGTGTTATGGCGGATTGGTCTGGGGCTTTAAATATATCGAAGAATTTTTATTTCAGAAGAGATACTACTATCTTCATTTGTGGTGAGTGTCATGCTGAGGCAGTTGCGTTCGAAGCTGGATTGGGCGCTAACCTTTATTATTGTTGTGAATACGGTTAGAGGTGTGCTTTCGGCCTATCCTGTACCTTTAACATGGGATGAGGCAGTTTATGCTAATCTGGCAAATGATTTCTTTTATTTTGGCTTTTTATGCTATCAACCTCTCCAGGTGCTTTTGGACTTTTCAAGGGTTCCCCTATTACCCTTCACCATCTTTTTGGTTTATCTGGTTACTACACCCAACATAATTGTTGCTCAGATGGTTAGTTTCTTGATTTCCTTGGCTGGCATTTATGCCGTCTACCTCTTGGGGAAGGAGATGTACAGTGAAACTGTGGGCAAATTCTCAGCTCTGGCCCTGAGCTGTGGGCTAACATTTTTCATCATTGTTTGGGGCATACTGAGCGAAGTTCCCTACATACTGTTTTCTTCCCTATTCCTCCTATTCATAGTGAAAGCTCAAAGAAACCCCAAATACTATGTGCCAGCCGGAGTTTCCCTAACTTTAAGTTTCCTCTCCAGATATCCGGGGGCCCTCATTCTCCTTGTAGGTTTAGCGTACATAATTTTCTCCAAAAATTTGAGAAAAACGCTAAAGTCCCCCTGGCTATATATAGGAGTAATTTGCGCCCTTCTAACAGCTATCCCATGGTTATATTTCAGCAAAATAAATACTGGAGATTGGCTGGGTTTCATAAGGCTTTTCTTCACCTCCACTCAAAGCTGGAGCAGAACACCCTACTCCAATCTATTTGTCCCCCCAAGCCTCCTTCAACTCGTTCTGTTCTATTTAGAATCCCTAGCCTATGCTTTAATTCCCATAGTCACTCCTGCCTTACTGTTACCATACTTTTATAACGCATCCCAAGCCGAGAAAAGTAGCCTAGAAGGTAGAACACTACTATTCTGGATACTCTCATCTCTAGTAGCCTACCTTCTTTTAATGCCTAACTCGAGACTGGTGGATTTCTTCCGGTACAATCAAACCTCCCTGCCCGCCTTCTGCATCCTCACAGGACTCGGTTTAACCATACTCCTAACAGACGAGTTCCAAGACCGAAAAAACATCCTAAATCTTGTCCAGAGGAACCCTCTGAGAAACAAGAAAAACATAGCAGTCTTATTGTTAATCCTCAACATCACAGGAGGCTTCATAGGGGTCTACATTGTCCGAACCAATCCCGAGGTATCACAACCTTTACCCGTTTACCAGTACCTAAAAAACACCACATATCCCTGGCAAATAATACTCACCAACGTATACCCCATGGCTACACACTACACTGATAGACTGTGCCTTTGGATTCCAGACATCCCCTCCTGGCTCGATGACTGGGCAAGGAGTGGACACATAGGAGCAATATTCGTGAGTCTCTTCAACTACGTGCCAGTAACGTCCCTGCTACATTTGGAAACAAGTCCCCTGTACCAAAGGGAACTAGTAATTTACTATCAAGGATTTCCCTACATGATAGTATACCGAGTACGTAGCTAAAAATTCAGAACAAGAAGAGTAAATACTACTCAAAAGCACCTAGAGTATTCCAGCGTCTGAGAGAATTTTTGCGTGGTCGAAGGCCAATTTGATATTTTTAATTTCCTTTATGGGTACACAGTAAACGTCTTTGGCGTCCGTCATGGCTTTAAGTTCTCCACCCACCACCCTACAAACATATGCTATACTTACAACGTGTCCCCGAGGGTCACGCTTTGGATCATCATAGATTCCCGAGAACTTTTCCACCTCCACATCTAATCCCGTTTCTTCTTTAGCTTCCCTCACCACCGCTTCCTCAACATATTCTCCTACTTCCACAAATCCTCCAGGGAGGGCATAATAATCTTGGAAAGGGGGGTTCTTCCTTTTAATTAAGACCACGCAGTCATCCTTAACAATTATAGCATCCACAGCGATTCTTGGAGTTAACTCATTATCCTTCATAGCCTAAAACCTTCCAAATTTTGAAATGGAACTATTAACACTAAACACATACTAACGTTTAAACACTTGCCAATGTTTGGCTTGCGCCAAAATAATAGTTTAACCTTTTTCTGCGGTGCCATTGGTGAAGTGAGCCGCTTTTTCTTGGTTTACAAATCCTTGTTGCAGATGGGGCAATATTTTAACTCTGGTACTAGTATTATTGTTTTGCATGATGGACATTCCCTCTTTCTGGTCTTTACCGCGTCTAACATGGATTTCACCATTTTCTTTTCGCTTTTCTGACCGGTTTCATCGTAAAGTTTTTGGGAAATCTGGTAGTGTTCAGCAGCTTCATCGTACCTGTTCTGTTTTTCCAAGATTAATCCAATTTGTCTATGTTCTATCGCTAATCTTTTCTTGTTTCCCCACTTCTCAAAAATCTCCGCTACTTCCTTGTGCTTTTCGAGAGCCTCGTCGTACCGCTTCATGTTGAACAATATTATTCCTATGTTGGACAGCGCCACGGCGCGGATATAATCATCTTTGGCTTTGTTTGCAATTTTTAGGGCTTCATTTAGTGTGTCCAATGCTTCATCCAGTTTTTGTTGTCTGAATTGAACATAGCCGATATTTGTAAGGGCCCTGGCTTCTCCCTCTAGGTCCTCTGCTTCTCTGGCTATATTTAGAGCTTTTTGGTGGAGTTCGAGAGACTTCTCAAAGTCTTTAGATGTTAGTAGATTTATGTTCCCTAGATTTGTGTACACTCTTGAAATTCCCGGCTTATAATCTAAATCCTCATGAAGCTTTAGAGCCCTTTCCAAGTGCTCTTTTGCCTGTTTCAACTTTCCTTGATACTGTAGAGCTATTCCTAGATGTGTTTCAGATTCTGCCACGCCTCGGTTGTTATCCTCTTTTGTAAATTTTTTCAATGCTTCACTGAACATTTTTTCTGCCTTTTCATAGTCTCCCTTTTTGATTAGTTCTTTACCTTCACTGAGAAGTCGGGAGGCTTCTGTTTTACCGCTCATTTGGTACACATCCCGAAAGTAACTGGTTTTGACAATTCCCTCTCTTGCTTGAAACAAGATTTTGGAGACAGGGAATTGAGCTGTGAGTTTAATATTTTTCCCCGCTTTTAAATTATTCCAAGAATCATGCTCAGCATTTTTGTAAGTTTAGGTGAGTTTTTTTGCGTACTTTACCCATTTTTTGTTTTCATCGTATTCTCCTTTTTCAACAACTTCAAAGTTTCCCAGACTTTCTAACATTCTGCGTGAAGCAATATTTTCCTCACCAACAATTGAAGTGTACTCTTTAAGCCCCTTTTCACGAGCTATTTCTAACTTTTTCTTCATCAGCATTTTTCCAATTCCCCTATTCCTAAAGTCCCTATGAACTATTGTGGCGGGATACATAACTTTTCCTTCACCCAGCAATTTAACTCCGCTGAATCCCACAACCCTACCACTAGCAATTGCTACTACCGCTACAACATCCTCTGGAGGTTCCCCGTCCAAAGCCTTTTTGTAAAAAAGGGATGTTGATCTACGTAAGTGTTTCTCTGTGTGGTGGCGAAAAAGTTCTTCCACATCATCTCCATCTTCAACTTTGTACTTCCTAACATGGATACCTGGCATTACGTTGCACCGAATTTTAATTTTTTAAAGAGTTTATTTTCGCAGAGCACATTCAAACTTTGTTAAATGTTCCATAAAACATTAATTTCTAGAATTATATTTAACACATTTAAATCATTTTAACCCTTTTCTAAGGTTAAGTTTTTTTAATTTAAACATAATAATAATTAAGTAGAAACTTTTGGAAAATGTTGGGACATAGAGGAGAGAAAAAAGGGTGTAAATTTATGCGCGTTCCAGCTACTGTTGCAACCCAAGACGCGGATTCCGCTACAGCCTACGTCGGCTTTGACGAAGAGATAGAAGAAGCAGTTACTTGTCTGTCTTCTCGGGAAGATGGAGGATTCGGAATAGAAGAGCTAGTAATAGACTTTGCATCCAAACTAACACCCTTCAACCATATAGAAGAGATAGTTAAGAGGCTGAGGGATAAGGGTTTAATTCCCAGCTTCAATATTAATCTTACGCCAAGTGTTCCTCCGGGCAATTACGAGCCTGGTTTCAGGAGGATGGCCATTTTCCAGAAAATAATTGAAGTTAATTACCTGTTGAGAAACGAAACGAATGGAGGGGCAATTTATGAGGTCATCCACCCCCTCACAGAGTACCCCAAAGAACTTACCCGTATTGAAATGAACTTTAACATTCTTAAAAACTATATTCTGGAAACTATAGATCCCACTGCTAAACTTAAGGACATTCAGATTATCCCCTTCATAAAGGACTTGCCCTCCCTACTAAACGTTTCAAATATTGTTTCGGAGTATTTTAAAGCCTACCCTTCCATGCTTACTCCTCTGGGGTATTTGAGAATATTTCTTGGAAGATCTGACTGCGCAATGAGTTGTGGACTCGTGCCATCCACCCTCGCCACCAAAATTGCTATATCCGACCTTGCAGCGCTACGGGAGGAAACTGGCACCCCTATATACCCTATCCTAAATGCTGGTTTCCTACCGTTCAGAGGATTTTGTAATCCCAAGTATCTGGACGATATTTTAAACGAATACTCGGGAATAGGAACATTAACCATTCCTCCAAGCTTAAGGTACGATATTGATCGAAGGGAAACCCAAAAAATGTCCGCTGTGCTCAGAGAGAAACTGCAATCACAGAAACCCCTCTCCTTCTCTAAAAGAGAAAAAAATGAAATGATAAACATAATTAGCTTATTTGCAGCCAAATACTGGGAAAGTCTCTACGAAATCCTACTAGACACAAGAATATTCGATTTAGTCCCCCCCAGACGCGAAAAACCAATAAGCTACCAAGACACGGAACAAACTTCCATCCATGCGACAATCAAGCAAGTGGCCAAAATGTGTACAGAGAAAGAAATATCCAAGCAGCTTCTAAAATTGGGAGAACTTAAATTTGAGTCCAAAGTTAATTCCATTCCCTTTACCGCCACACTTTACAGTATAGGACTCCCACCCGAATTTATTGGAACTGGACGTGGACTAAACGCCGTTAACGAATGGAAGAGTGAGGCTCTGGAAAAGCTACTAGACACCTATTATCCCACCCTCAAAGAATCCCTAAGTTTCGCTTCAAGATTTATTTGTATGGACGCGGTTCAAAAAGCACTGCCAAAAAGGATCTGCGAACAGGTGAAGGAGGATCTAAAACAAATTGGCGAATTCATAAATTTAGACGTAAATCCGGAAATGTCCAACGAAATAGTGGTGCGCATGATTTCAGAGTACCTCTCAGCACACACCCTCTCCAAGGGAGACATCAAAAAAGAAGGACTTTTCGACATTATTCAGGGAGAAGAAATGTATGAAATAGCCCAAAAACTAATTCTATATGCAGGAAAAATTAGAGGAGCCCTAGGCTAACCAATAACTAAAGATTCAACACACGACCCGCCATAAAGTCAACTTCCTAAACTTTCGCAAAAAATAAGAATTTCTTGAAAAATTAGCTTGATTTTTTGTCAAGTTTCGGTTATCCTATTATTCCCGTTTAAGGGTAAAGTGTTCTCCTTGGGGTTAATGTATGGATTCTGTTGAGAGTCTAATTAAATACTTGGAAAAGGAGTTAGATTGGTGCTTAGATGAGGTTAAAGTCTGTGAGGTGAGGGTGGGGCTGGAATATGTGGGAGTAATGCTTTCAAGTGGAGAAGCGGGACTGGCCCATGTTCTGCGAGAAGATTCCCCCGAATGCGAAGTTTTTGATAAAGCGGGTGAATTACAAGGTTCAAGCGCTCGAGACATGATGAATCTTGCCACTTCCCGAAACCTAATAAGTGCTGCCATAGGCGTGGCGACAATAAACGCTCTATCCCAAATAGCCTTCAAGAGTAAGCCAGACCTCTACCCCTTTACGAATGCCGACGTTTTAGACTTGGTATTGCCGAATGACAGAATTTTGATGGTTGGCTACTTTGCACCCGTAATCCCTAAACTAATGGAAAAAACCAGGGAAATAACAGTGATAGAGAAAAGAAATGTTCCAAGTCCCATGGTCAAAGTCGCCGGGGAAGAGCAACTCGAAGAACTAAGCATGGACAAGGACATTGCAATAATAACTGGTAGCACCCTGGTTAATCGAACAATCGACAAAATATTAAAGCACTGTAAGGGAATGCGAGAAGCGGCTTTGGTTGGGCCCACGGCTAGCTTCACTCCCCAGCCACTATTTGAAAGAGGGGTCACAGCTGTGATGGGAGTAAAAATCTTCAACCCCCAAAAAATGCTTGAAGTCATAAGCCAGGGAGGAGGAACAAGAAAACTGCTCCAAACCTGCGCCCAAAAAACAGCCATACTCAAAAAGCACATGAAACTTTAAAACGGGAAAAGGGCAACTCTTAAAGTCAGTAGTATGCTAAGCTCTACCAGTTCGTACACCATTAGGCGTGAGGTCTAGGTGGGAGATCTGCCACATTAAATTTTGAATGTTAAGCTTCTATTTTTGTTCTGGGTTTATGGTTTAGTTTCCACTGTTCTCCTGGGAAAAGTAAAATCGAAGTCTACCACAAATGTGGGAGTTTTTCTATACAGTTCAAGTATTGGAGAACCAGATAATACTATCACCGACTTTCTCACTTTCTCTTCTAAGAATGGGCACTCGAGGCATTTTTCAGGGTTAACTGTTATGACATTCCTCTCTAAATCAATTATTACCTGAATTGTTTCACAAACATCATTCTTAAGTGCACAATGGATTCGAATCGATTTATCAATCATGACTCCTGTCCCTCTCTCAAACCATTTTTGACTGTTTTTGAAATAATTATAAACATTAATCGCTAATAAATGTGTGTGAAAAAGTAAACAAACTATCTTTTTTCTAATAAAAATTTTAGAAAAAGAAAACTTTTTCTCCCCCAACTTTAGAAAGCGTTTTTTGAGAAGGACTGGTGGGAAAGTGTTGTAGTTACCATTAGCCTAAGTATTTAAGTGCGGTGAGTGCGTAAATTTTGGTTGCTTGTTTGAGCTGTGAAATTTCCACATATTCATCACGGGTGTGAGCTTTGCTCAGGCGGCCTGGACCAAAAACTATGCCTGGAATTCCATGCTGTGAGAAAATTGATGCATCCGTAGCTCCCGGTATCAGTATTTCTTAGGTTTATGCGGCTTTATTTATAAAGAGGGAAACATTTCTGAGTTCCAAAACACATACTTAAAATACACAGTGAAACAAAACAAACAGATTAAGGAGGCCAGGCCCCATGGAT
>JAHAWU010000054.1 GCA_018383815.1 Candidatus Jordarchaeia archaeon
AACCAGTTGGAGGTAAGTTTGCTGGCTGAAAAAGGAAGTGGGGTGAGAAACGAACACATCACCCAGTCAAATAGCTGAAAACCCTCTCAATATCCAAATCTTCCGAACATTATTGCCATAAACCCTGCTTTAGCTCAAATGTTTGGAGCAGACGGATACGCTGAGAACGCCGTGGAAGCGGTAAAGGTCGCCAAAAAGTTAGTGGGCTTGGGAGGTGCTTAAAAAATGGTTAGAATAAAAGACATACAGGAAAGAGCTCTAACAGGACCAGTTATGAAGGAGAGAGAATATGATAAAATGCTTTCAAAAAGGGTGCGCGAATTAGTAAAAGATTACGACATAAAATTTGACATGAACCAGATTATTCCAGATGACAGTGTAGGTGACGATGTTTTCAAAGCAGGATTTGACCTCCTAATAGACGTAGGCATCTACCATCTGGATACTAACAGGAATATCAAATTTACAGAGAACTAAATAAAAGAGATGATTAAAAGCCGACCCAGCGAGGTGAAATTCGGAACTGGCAAAGACCAAATAACAATCAAGAATAGAAAACCCGAAGAAAAGACGAAACCAGTAATAACCACTGGGGGAGGCATACTCAGCGAAGACATGTTCCTCCCAATAGTAAAATCCTGCGCACAAGAACCCACGTGTCAGGGAATCAACGGTTTCAGCTTAATCAGTGCCTGGGGTCTAGATAACAAAACCGGAAGTCCGGGAGAAATTATGTGTGCCATAGCTGAGGGATTATGGAACAGGGAAGCTGTAAAAAGCGTGGGAAAGCCCGGTCTTTATATAGGCTTAGCAGGCGCCAGTGCGCTCTCACCCGCAGGAGCTATAGCAGCCTTCCACCCTGAGGGCTACACCAAAGAAAACGCACAGATACCCATACACCTCTTCAACGAACTTAAACTGACTTGGAGCAGATTCATACTAGCTACATACGCCCGGCTAAACGGTATAGTGCCCTGGACTTCTTATGGTGCGGCAATAGGACTTCTTTTCCGAAATTCTGAGGAGGCATCTGTGGGGGCTATCGCCGCTCTGCTGGCGGAACTAGCCTATGGGCAGGGATCTCTATGTATGGGTGGCGGCATGGGATCAGATGGTATGGTTATGAGAAGAGAGTCTCTAGCTTCGGGTGCTGCTTGCACGTTAGCTTTGACTAATAATCTTCATGTCCCTGTGGGAGGGGTGGGCGGCGGTGGCGGTTACGCAGGACCTTGCACCGAGATGCGTGTTTACGAAATCGCAATAATAAATCTGATGAGTGTAGCGTCAGGAGCCGGCTGGCTCTGGTACAGTGGGACTCTTAGAACATTGATTAACTACTGCACGGGCATGGAGGGTAGAATAATGGGTGAAACAGCCCGCGCCATAGCGGGAATGAAAAGAGCCGACGCCAACGAATTAATAAATAAACTCTTACCCAAAATAGAAGACAAGGAAAACCCGGAAAAGGCACCTATGGGTAAGAGCTTCATGGAATGCTATGATGTAAAAACCTTAACTCCATCAAAAGAATACACAGACCTCTACGCAAGGGTAAAAAAGGAACTCATAGATTACGGCATAGAGTACGAGTACTAATTGCGACCTAGCAATCCGAAACTTAATGGATTTACACACATCCACCTCTTTTTTTACTGTATAATCCCCAAATTATGTTTGTTAGAAAATATAAATCGTTACAAAAATAGACTCCTCTGAATCCAAACTATTAATGGATGTAAAGTTTTTGGTGCAACTTGCTTAATGTTTGAGCTTGTGGAGGGTTTTTACACCTCTTTCTAAAAATCGTTTTTTTCCTCCTTTTGCTCAAAGGAACCATTTTATGCCTTCTTTTTAGAAGGAGACTTAACTCAAAAACCCAATCACCCTCAAGTTGAACACATTCCAAAAAAGACTTTTTGCATGCACTCATAAGTTCTAGAAAGTGATATAAGATTGGTGCCCTGTCTCTAAACTTAAAGTTATAAGAATTGTTAACCAGGCATCGTCACAAACTAATTCCCAAAATTTTAACTTGAATCAAGGAAGGGTAATATTGTTTGGAGGATTCGAAAATGTTGTTGTTTGACCCCATCAAGATTGGAAGCATGGAGATAAGAAATCGCATATTTTTACCAGCCATGCATTTGGGCTACTGTGTGAATAACTTTGTGGATGATAGGATTGTTAATTTCTATGAGGCCCGTGCTAAGGGTGGTGCAGGCTTGATTATGGTGGGTGGCTGCGCCACTGAGCCTCTGGGAACCGGGTTGCCCAACATGATGAGTTTAAGTGAGGACAAATATATTCCGGGCATGAGGAGATTGGCTGAAGCTATAAAAAGGCACGGGTCTAAGGCTGCTGTTCAACTTTTACATGTGGGTCCACAGACTTGGACTTTTATTCTTGGTACTCAGCCTGTTTCTGCCTCGGCCATAAAGTGTAAGCTGACTGGTGAAATGCCCCGGGAGATGACTATTCAGGAAATTGAGCAGAGTGTTGAGAATTTTGCTTTAGCGGCAAAGAGGGCTAAGAGTGCCGGATTTGATGCTGTTGAAATCATTGGGGGAGTGGGCTACTTGGTGGCTCGCTTCTTATCGCCAAGAACCAATGTGCGAAAAGATCGGTATGGGGGAAACATTCAGGGGAGAGTTAGATTTGCAGTAGAGATTATTGAACGTATTAAGGAGAAGCTGGGCAGAGACTTTCCCGTGATTTTTAAGCTTTCTGGCGAGGAGTTCATAGATGGTGGAAACACCATTGAAGACACCAAGGTTATCGCAAAGGAACTTGAGAAGGCTGGTGCCGACTGTTTTAATGTGGCTGTAGCTTGGCACGAGTCCCCTGTACCTCAAATCACCATGAATATTCCAAGGGGCGCCTTTGCCTATCTCGCCGAGAAGGTTCGCGAGGTGGTAAGCGTCCCTGTTATTGCGGGAAACAGGATTAGCGATCCCCTTGTTGCTGAGAAGATTTTGAAGGAGGGCAAAGCAGACATCATCTCTCTGGGCAGAGCGCTCATCGCGGATCCCGAATTTCCAATAAAGGCCAAGGAAGGAAGATTTGCGGAAATCAGGAAATGCTTGGCGTGTAACCAGGGATGCTTTGACCATGTATTCTCAGCCCAACCAGTGGAGTGTCTAGTCAACCCCGATGTTTCACGGGAAGCAGAGTACCAAATTAAACCGGCGACAAAGCGAAAGAAAGTTTTGATTGCTGGAGGTGGCCCTGCAGGCATGGAGACTGCAAGAGTGGCTAAACTTAGGGGACATGATGTAACCCTCTATGAGAAGAGTGACAGACTTGGAGGACAGCTATGCTGGGCTGCGGTTCCTAAGGAGAGAAGCGAACTGGGTAATCTTGTAGAGTACTTAGCGTATCAGATGCGGCTACTGAATGTTAACGTGGTTTTGGGAAAGGAGGTTACTTCAGAAGTTGTTAGGCAGCTGAACCCAGATGTACTGGTTGTAGCCACGGGAGTAAACTGGATTGTACCGGATATACCGGGGGTTGACAGGCCCAACGTAGTAATGGCTCTGGACGTATTGGCTGATAGGGTGCCCGTTGGCAAAAAAGTGGTAATTATCGGGGGCGGTGGCGTGGGCTGCGAAACTGGTCTTTACCTTGCGGAGAAGGGCTACATAGATGCAGAAACCATGCTCTTCCTTGTAAAATGGGGGGCCATGGATCTTGAGAGCGCCTATAAGCTAACTAAGAGTAATAGGGAAATTGTGATAGTGGAAATGCTGGACAAAATGGGACAGGATATTGGGGGTAGCACACGCTGGACAATACTGAAAAGCCTTTCCCAAAGCGGAGTGAAAATGCTAACAAACTCCAAGGTAAAAGAAATAACCGAGAAGGGTGTAAAGTTGGACAATGGTGAAGTCTTGGAAGCTGACACCGTGGTTATAGCAGTTGGCTCAAAGCCGAACAATGAACTCTTCGAAAAAATGAAGGACAAAGTACCAGAAATCTACGCGGTGGGGGACTGTGTAACTCCCAGAAAAGCCATGGACGCAATGCACGAAGCAGCAGCAATAGCCAGAAAAATCTAAATTACAGAGAATACGGCAGAACTCTTCCAAAGCCGAAACACCTTTGTAGATATCGGGAGTGAAGGCTTATACTGCCCGCGACAAATCAGATGTCATTAGGTTAGGCTCAAATTCTTTTTCTATGTATTATTTTTGAGCGGTAGATATTGCCCCATTTACCCTCATTTTTAGGTTCTATATAAGCCCATAAAACATTCTTCGGAGGGAAACAAACGAAAACACATTTTCCCTCCCTACCCCCACTTAATATCATTGCGACTAGAATCGGAAATTTGCCAGGTGGTTCCTGTAAAGTTACCCAAAGATTAATATTCATGTTAGAGGCGTTAATAACCCACTTATAATAGTTAATTTTTGGAGCGTGAAATATGTGTCTGTTTTAACCGCCTGGAGAGAGAAATGTATCATTACCTGTGCCCTAACCGGATCCGCTACCTTTCCCTCGCAGACCCCCTACTTGCCCATAACCCCGGACCAGATATCTGACGAAGCCAAGAAGGCCTGCGACGCGGGCGCAGCAGTAGTCCACGTCCACGTGAGAGATCCCAAAACTGGCATGCCCACAGCCGACCTGGGCGTGTGGAGGGAAACCCTAACAAAAATAAAGTCGAAAACAGACGTAGTAGTCTGCTGCACAACCGGAGGAGGAGCAGGAATGACCCCCGAACAAAGGATATCGGTGGTTCCGGAATTTAAGCCCGAAATGTGCTCCTTCAACGTGGAATCAATGAACTTTGCAGTATTTCCCATAGCTGAGAGAATTAAGGAGTGGAAATATCCCTGGGAAAAACCAGTTGTGGAAATGAGTAAGGGACTAATTTTCCAGAACAGCTTCAAAGACCTTGAAGTGTTTGCCAAAACCATGTATGAAAACAATGTTAAACCAGAACTAGAAATTTACAGTACTAGTGGCATCTGGAATGCGGGTGCTATGCTCCGCTTCGGGTGGCTTAAATTCCCCCTACACATGCAATTCGTCCTAGGAGTACTAGGAGGCACAGGGAACACGCCCTGGGAACTAATACACTTCTATGACGAAGCTGCTCGCCTCTTCGGCGCACAGAACTTCACCTGGTCAGTAATAGGCATAGGATACCCAAGAGAGTTCCACTTGGGAGCCATGTCCGCCATAATGGGAGGCCATATAAGAGTGGGGCTAGAGGACAACATTTACATAGGCCATAGAGAGTTGGCCAAGAGCAATGCTGAACTGGTTGCGAAGATGGTTAGGATAGTCAACGAACTGGGAAGAGATGTGGCCTCACCTGATGAAGCAAGAAAAATGCTGGGACTAAAAGGACTAAACAAGGTCAACTACTAAAAAATAGCTGCCTTTATCCCATATGTTTAATAAACTCTCCCGAGTACTGGTTTTGTGTGGTGTTCTGTCCTTTTTATCCTGTCTTGGCGGCCTCTCCATTCTCAAATTTTATACATGATGGTGTTAAAAAAAGGGAACACCCATTTTTCCTAGAGACTGCCACAAAAACACATCCCACAGAGGGCAGCGCTCCCTAAACATATGGCTTTCTTTTTTGCTATTTTTTATGAAACCTATCAATTTTTAAACCGGCAATCGAAGGCATTTCTTGGAGCAAGGACTCCACACACGTATTGTAATAAAAATAAAACCCATGAGCGTCCTTACCTGTTTTACTGCTAAAGAGATTAGTCTGAAGTCCAATTAATTCTTCCAAGAATTCTTCGACGCTCCCCTCTAATTTTCCATATGAGTCATATGAAACTGTTACCCTTGCCCTGTTAGAAGAGTTTACAATTCGCTAAGCATAAAGTAGGGAGGCATCCTTGGGGAATATGTGGTAAATGATTACTTTGAGAGGCCAACGAAGGTTCTGCTATATAAAATACCAATAAATTAATATTTACCATATTTCTTCTAAAAATATGGGTTGGAAGAATTTTTGGAGGTGTGAAGAAGTGTCTGTTTTAACTGCTTGGAGAGAGAAATGTATCATTACCTGTGCCCTAACTGGGTCAGTTACTTTTCCCTCGCAGACCCCCTACTTGCCCATAACCCCGGACCAGATATCTGACGAGGCCAAGAAGGCCTGCGAGGCGGGCGCAGCAGTAGTCCACGTCCACGTGAGAGACCCCAAAACTGGCATGCCCACAGCCGACCTGGGCGTGTGGAGGGAAACCCTAACAAAAATAAAGTCGAAAACAGACGTAGTAGTCTGCTGCACAACCGGAGGAGGAGCAGGAATGACTGCGCAGCAGAGAATAGCGGTGGTTCCAGAATTCAAGCCAGAGATGTGCTCATTCAACGTGGAATCAATGAACTTTTCAGTATTTCCGCTCGCAGAGAGAATAAAGGAATGGAAAACTGAATGGGAGAAGCCCCTAGTAGAATGGAGTAAGGGAATGATCTTCCAGAACTCATTCGCAGACCTCGAAGTATTCTCCAAAACCATGTATGAAAACAACGTAAAACCCGAGCTTGAGATTTACAGCAGTAGTGGCGTGTGGAATGCGGGTGCTATGCTCCGCTTCGGGTGGCTTAAATTTCCCCTACACATGCAGTTTGTTCTAGGAGTACTGGGGGGAACAGGAAACACACCGTGGGAATTGATGCACCTCTACAACGAGGCTAGCCGACTCTTCGGCACACAAAACTTCACTTGGTCAGTGATCGGAATCGGATACCCGCAAGAGTTCCACTTAGGAGCAATGGCTGCAATAATGGGAGGGCACATAAGGGTAGGCATGGAAGACAACATTTATGTGGGTTATGACCCCGTGAAGAAGGAGCGTATTCTTGCGAAGAGCAATGCTGAACTGGTTGCGAAGATGGTTAGGATAGTCAACGAACTGGGAAGAGATGTGGCCTCGCCTGACGAAGCAAGAAAAATGCTGGGACTAAAAGGACTGGACAAGGTCAACTACTAAAAGCACCACTTCTCTCTTTTTTTATTGGTGAAAAAGTTTAATTTTTGCAGATAGGTTTCCTATTATAGTTCTCTTAGAGTTCCTTTCAGGTCTATTCGGGTTCTTAGTATTTGGAGTTCTTCTTTTGTGGGGGGTTCTGTTTCTGGAACTTGGTCTGGAATTATGAGTTGGAAGCCGGTGTTATTTTTTACCTCTTCGATTGATACTCCGGGGTGTACTGATTTGAGGCGCATTCTCTTGGTCTTTTCTTCGAAGTCCATTATGCAGAGGGGTGTTAGTACATATTTTGGTCCTCCTCCTGGTAGGCCTAGTTTTTTTCTGGAATCTCCACCGTCGCACCAGCCTACGGCGGTTATGTATTCGCATTTGTCCACGAAAATCATGGGGTGGTGCCTCTCAGTGTAGATGTAGTAGCGGCCCACATAGGTTGTTATTGTTGATTGTCCGATGGCTCCTGGTCCTCGGAACATTAGTTTTGGGTACTGTCCGCCGACGCCGAGTAGGTTTATGTTTCCATATTTGTCAATTTGGAGGCCTCCAAAGAAGCTGACATCATACTTTCTTATGGTGTCCCAGAGGTGCTCATATTCTGGTACTTCTTCGCAGTATTTGAATCCGGAGTAGTCTGTGACGAATTCGAAACTTTCTATTTGCTTCACGTCTGAAAAGTTGGCGCGGTAAAACTGCAGCCAGCGCATGTTTGGTGCGTGTGTTAGGTGGGCGAGGAGTATGCCTGCTCGACACGCAGGTAGGTTGGCTCCTATTAGTACGGTTTCGCCGTCTTTTATTTCTCGGGAGATGAAAGCGGCTAGGAGTTCTCTTATTGAGTAATCTTTGTTTTTGCCCAATTTTTTCGCCTTCTACCATTTGTATAGGGAGAGGAGTTTCTTCATACCGATTACTTCAAGATACTCCTCGTGGGAATTTGGTTCAAAGATGTATTTTTTGAGGTACTGGTTGAAGGGCTCGGGGTTTCCCTTTGTGTGAGCCTTGGCCGCCTCCACGTACTCTTTGAGGTGTTCCCTGTCTAAATCGTAGAATCCATCGCTTGAGAAGGGGTGGGAGCCATATGGTGTGGGCACCACCGCGTCAACGCCGTAAATCTTTGTTAGGTGGGGGTTTCTCTTTATGTCTTCGTTGGGAACCACTTTTTCTACTTGAAAGATGCACTTTTTTGAGGCTCTCGCCATTAGAATGTCAGCGTAGGTGTTTCCCGCGTACTGTATGTTGCCGTATGGGTCGCCCCAAGATGCGTGGAGTATGGCTACGTCAAGTTCCAGTGCGGGGACCGCTAACAACGTTTGCCCCCTTATGGGGTCTTGGAAGTATTTTAGGTCGGGGTTAATGTGGGGTAGGCAGGTGCCAACGCCGCCTAGCCAGGGGAGGAAGGGTAGCCCCTCAGCCGCTGCTCTTAGTGCGGTGCATAGTATTGCTTCGTCACACTCCCACATTTGAATGGTGCCATCTACTACGGCTTTTCGGAAAAATGGACCTATGGGTGCGAGTGATTCGCCGCCCACGTAAGCGGTGGCCACCTTCTTTGCTACACCCGCTCCAATCATTAAGTCAATTTCTAGTCCCGCTGCAGGTGAGCCTACCACTGTCAGGTTTTTTACACCGTTCTTGATAATTTGGCGAATTATGGCCATGGGATGATTTGCGGTTAGAAGGCCCCCAATGCCTACAGTCATGCCGTCCTTTATCATTGAGGCGGCCTCACTAACACTCATAATGACTTCTTTTCTAGTCATGATAACACCAGCTTCAGATACTGTTAAAACCCGATATGTGAAATTAGCTTATAAATAGAAGCCCAAAAAAATAATGGATACAACTAATTCTAGTTAACTCTGATCATACGGGAGGAAATTTACCGACTTCCACAAATGTCCACCGGTAGGGTGGAAAAGTGAACCTATCTGGGTAACGACCTGAATTATTTTATTTAATTTAATGGTGTTCGGCCAATCACTAGTACTATTTGTGGAGAGGTTTGCATGGGACTCAGGATTTACTCATATTGTAGAGTTTTGGTGCACTATGGTTTTTGTTGTAGGGCGAGGTTCACCGCTTCCATTATTGTTTTTGTGAATTCTTCAAGTGTGAATCCCGCGTAGTCTATTTTGTTATTTTTGAAGGCTTCAACTATGGCGTTGCTTATGGCCTTCTGATTTTCCACCGATATTCCTTTGAGGGCGTTAACCACCTTTTCCAGACTGTCTGGAGGGGAGAGTAGAAAGTCTCCAGTTATCAGGACATCCCTAATCCTTTTGTCCTTGTCGACAGCTACGCTGGCGTTGATGGTTCTTTCCGACTTGTATCTGAAGGTTGCCGCCCTCCAATCTTTGGGCAGTTTACTGTACCATCTACTTCTGGAAACGCTGGTGACTGCGTCTTCCGCAGTGAGCTTTTTGAAGCCCTTTGCAATCATTTCTTTTTCTTCCTCGGTGAAGTTTCCGGGTGCAAATTCCATTCCCAGTTTCTGTTTCACAATGGTTAGCAGGAGGTTCTTCACTTCTTCTTCGGTGGGTGTTCTGGCTGCATCCTTTTCCATGCTGCCCGCATACATGGTTACGTCGCGCAACAGTTTGTCCTTCAGCTTTTCCTCTGGATAAACGTAATAGTCGGTGAAGAACTTGACGCTGGGGGTAAGCCGGTTGATGAAGGTTCCCACCACAACCCCTTTTCCCCAAATTAGGGAAGTGCTTCCACCCAGCTTTTTGTCATCCTTTCGGATGTCGCCCGGATGACTATAATAGGCATCTAAAACACCCACTCTCATGAAGAGTTCTAGAACCACTTCGCCGGCCCAAATCCTCTCAGCCTCCTCTAAATTTGGAAACACGTCCGTAGTTGTCACCAGTACCGCTGCGATTTGGCCCTTTGGGGCATAGTAGGTGCCAGCTCCACTCTCCCTCCGCCCCACCAGCACGCCGTCCCTTTTCACAGCCTTGTACCTAATCTCATCCAAGTCCTCATACTTACCCAGGCTCAGTGATTCTTTACCGTGAGAAACAAATATGAGCGTGTCGGGAATCTTACCCGCATCACGCATCTTAGACAAAACATCAAAAGCCACCAGCAACTCTACACCAGACATGTCAGAAACGATTAATCTCCCCTTAGACTGAGTTTTGAACTTCTTCTCCCTTCTTTCCAACTGCTCCAACACAAAAAAACACCTCCAAAGAATCAACCTATGTAATATAAGCTCCAACCATTCAAAGGCTGTTGATTGTTGAAATTAGAGAAAGCCTGTTTTTCTCCACTAAGGAATACATTTTCAGTGATAATCAACATATTTATAATTTTTGGAGCAAAGAGGGGGAACATGCAGCTTCTCCACATTTGTACTGAGCAAAACTAATCCGTTGCGATAACCGGCCAAAATAAGGGTAGTAGGAGGAAGCGAAACTTATTCACAGACCTCATGCGAATATTTTTGCCGATAGTTTTATAAAGAAAACAAATCCAGAGAAACGAAATCCAGAGCAGCACAAATATGAAGTGAAGTGTTACCCCTTTTAAATGTGAGGCGTTAGTGGCTACAATGATTCCTCCACAAGAAAATCGCGCCGCGAAAAATAGTGACCAAAATTCGTTGGGACGCTGCTAACAGTCTTTTGATTAAAAACTTAGAGTGGAGGAAAACAAAGGCGGAAGCCCCAAATAAGCAATCAAACAAAGAATGGATGTTTCGTACTATTCTGGATTTAAACCAACTTGGGTGAAACCCTATTTGAAAAATCAAAACAGGTAGGGTTTCCAAAGGCTGAATAAATTGAATTCCTTTGTAGAGGTTAAAATTATGGATAAAGAAGTAGCCATTGTGGGAGTAGCACAAACCAAATATGAGGAAGAAAAGGCGGATTTACCCTACTCTGAACTTGTTTTCGAAGTCGTCAAAAAACTCCACGACGAGCTGGGAATAACTAAAGACGATGTGGGAAGCATAATAACTAGCTCCAACGATTTCAACGACGGAAGAACCATCGCCAGCATGGCCATTCAGGACGCTTTGGGAGCCGTGGGAAAATCAGAGTCCCGAGTCTCAGGAGACGGAGCATTCGCCTATGTTTACGGAGTAATGAGAATACTAGAGGGAACATACGACACAGTGATGGTGGTCTCACACTGCAAGTGCTCCGAGTCAAACATTTACCTTGTAAACAACTCCATCTTTGAGCCCTACTACCAGAGATGGCTGGGACTAGACCAAGTCTCCTCAGCGGGACTAATGGCAAACATGTACTCACACAAGTATGGAATCACCCAGGAACAAGCGGCAAAAGTGGCAGTAAAAAACCGCAAAAACGCCCTAAACAATCCCTACGCACACCTACAAAAAGCAGTCACAGTCGACGAAGTCCTAAAATCCAAAATGATGGCCTACCCCCTTAAAGAACTGGATCTACCCCCATTCTCGGATGGAGCGGTGGCAATGCTCTTGACAAATAAAGAGAAGGCCAAAAAATATACGGACACGCCCGTCTGGTTTAGGGGCCACGGTAATTGCACCGACGCCTACTACCTTGGACACCGCAACATGACTGACCTCGTAGGACTGGAACTAGCAGCACGAGAAGCCTACAAAATGGCGGGAATAAAAAACCCCATGAAGGAAATCGACGTGGCAGAAATCTCTGAAGCATTCACCTACCACGAACTAATGAATTATGAAGCCCTTGGACTATGCAAAAAAGGCGAAGGAGGAAAACTCATCGACAGCGGACAAACAGAAATGAACGGAACCCTCCCAGTAAACCCCTCAGGAGGCGTACTATCAAGCAACCCCTCCATGGCCAACGGACTAGTCCGCGTAGCAGAAATTGCACTACAACTAATGGGCAAAGCCGAAAAAAGACAAGTAAAAGACGCCAAAATTGGACTGGCCACAGGAATGAATGGAATCTGCTCCCAAGGAAACTGCGTAATCATATTAGAAGCATAAAAATGAGGAGATGAAAAATATGGCAAAACAAAAAGTAGCAATTGTGGCAACCGGACAAACAAAACACAGAAGCCGAAGAAGAGACGTAAACATATCCGAAATGATTTATGAAGCAGTAAAAATGGCTCTTGATGAAGCTCAACTCATACCCAAAGACATAGACGCCGTCGTCATCGGAAACATGGACCACTTCGAAGGAATAAACTTCTCCGAAATGTGGACCGGAATAGAATCCGCACCCGGATACCTCAAACCCGTAGTAAAAGTAGCCACAGGAGGAACCACCGGAACCTCACTAGCACTATACGGATACTACGCAGTAGCCTCAGGAATGTATGACAAAGTCCTAGTAGTGGGATGGGAAAAAATAAACGAAGGAGGAGCCACAACCGGAATAGTAACAGCCTTCGACGCCAGATGGGAAAGACCAGCCCTAGCCGGAGCACTAGGACCCCTTGCCCTGATGGCTAGTATGTACATGTGGGAATTCGGAGTAACACCTGAACAAGCCGCAAAGGTAACAGTTAAAAACAGAAGAAACGCAGCAAACAATCCCTTCGCGCACTTACAACAACCAAACATGACAATAGAAGAAGTAATGAACTCACCAGTAATATCATGGCCCCTAAGACTCCATGATTGTTGCCCGCAGAGTGAGGGTGCTTGTGCGATTGTTTATGCGGGTGAGGGTGTGGCTAGGAAGATTAGTGACAATTTGGCGTGGGTTAAGGGTGTGGATACTGCGCACTACTATACTTTTGGTGGCGATGATGTGATGCATAAGTATCCTGCGGCTAAGATTGCTTCTACGAGGCTTTACAAGAAGGTGGGTATTAGGAATCCTTTGAGGGATTTGGATGTGGCTGAGGTTTATGAGCCGAGTAGTTGGGCGGAGCTTATGTGGACTGAGGCTTTGGGTTTCTGTGAGTATGGTCAGGGTGGCAGGTTGTTGGATGAGGGTGTTACTGAGATGAGTGGTGAGTTGCCTGTGAATCCTTCGGGTGGTGTTATTGCGACGAATCCTATTGGTGCCACGGCGCTTATTCGTGTGGCTGAGGCTGCGATTCAGGTTAGGGGCTTGGGTGGTAAGCGTCAGGTTCCTGATGCGGAGTTGGCGTTGGCTCATGGTTTCGGTGGTAGTGTTTGGGCAGACCTTATGATTTTGGGTAAGGAGCCTTAATTTGATTTGAGGTGATTTTATGAGTGAGAAGAAGGAAGAGCCTTTTACTATAAATTGGCTTACGGATTTGCCTTATCGTTACGCTTTGGGACCCGTTGCGTCGAAGTTCTTTAGGGTGCTTAAAGAGTCTGGTAAGTTGCTGGCTATTAAGTGTAAGAAGTGTGGGAAGGTTTTGTTCCCTCCGAGGTCTGTGTGTGCGGACTGTATGGTGGAGATGACTGTGGATGACATGGTTGAGGTGAGTGGCGAGGGTTCGCTGGATGGTTTTACTGTGGTTAATTATCCTTTTGTGGATCCTAATACTGGTGAGACGAGGCCTTTTCCGTATGGTTATGGAGCGATTAAGTTGAAGGGTACGGATACTTGGATGCTGCATTTTGTTGATGAGACGGATCCCGGGAAGGTTAAGCCAGGGATGCTGGTGAAGGCGGTGATTAAGCCTAAGAGTGAGCGTAAGGGTACTTTGGAGGATATTCCCTACTTTAGAGCGGTTGAGAAGAAGTAAAGGCTATTGGAGGTTTTGTTATGAGTGAGGATAAGTATTTCCATGGTAGGATTAGGGTGCCTTATAGGCATGTTGCTGGTGCTTATGCTGGTCGGTTTATTCAGGAGATTGGTAACAATAAGAGGATTGTGGGTGTCAAGTGTTCCAAGTGTGGTAAAGTATATGTTCCTCCTAGGATGGTCTGCTTTGAGTGTTTTGAGAAAATGGAGGAATGGGTTGAGGTTGGCAGACAGGGTACGGTTAAGGGATTCACGGTGGTTAACTATTCGACGCCAGTTATGCCGTTGAAGCCCCCCTATGCTTATGGCATTATTGAGTTGGATGGTTCGAATACTGGTTTTGTGCACATCATTAAGGAGGGCGACCCCAAGAAGCTGAAGGTTGGCATGCGGGTTGAGGCTGTTTTCAAGAGTAACCCAGAAGGCAACATTTTGGACATTGAGTACTTCAAACCAATATGATGCCCCTTCCCCCCTTGTTATTTTTTTACCTACTTTTGTTTCGAGCTTGAGGGTAGTTTCCACCCCTTTTGGGCAAGAGATTCCCCTTTGTGAGGAGGTAGTGGGCCTTTTTTTCACCTGATTGTTTTCCACACGTTTCTTTGCGCCCCCATGATTAGCAGCAGCACCACTAAAAATACGAGCCAGAAGTGGAAAATGTTTATGGCGATAGGGGAAATATTTGACAATATAAGTATGAGCATTATCATTGGGGGGTAGAGCAGGAGTTGGGCTGCCACTAGAGTGTAGAGGGCGTGTTTCTCTTTTGGGGTTCCATTTCTGAATATTTCGCTTATCCTTTTTTTGGCTTCTCCATAGGTTTTGTAGAGGTTTGAGGGGGGTAGTTTCCAGGTTCTGAGGGTGAATAGCAGGCGTCCAAAATCGGTGTCTTTTGAGAGTTTTAAAAGTATAAAGTTGTATACTGCCAGTATTAGTATTGGAAGCGCAAGTGCGAAAATCAGTAGTAGTAGAATTATTTCGGTTGTTGTATTAATTCTGAATAGTATGATTCGCTCGGAGAGATGCGCTATTCTCACGGTGAAGGTGTTGACTTCAAGAAACCAGTATAGTCCGAAAATGTTGGAATACTCTGAAGGGGTTTTAAAGAAGAGGAGAAATCCAAGAGGTATACTAAAAAGGGTGGAAAATGAGAGCCAAAAATAGGTAAGAAAGATGATTGCCCAAGGGAGCCACAATAGAAATTGAATTGTTACCATTCGTTTATACGCTTTATCTACTTCTAATTCGCCTTTTAGAAACATTTTGATTAGCCCTCCTAGACGCATACTATTTTTATTCTTTTTTTGAGTATAAAAAGTTAATCGGGTTTGGATGAGGCCGGTTTATAGAAACTTTCATAACGTTTTTTTAACACAGTTTTAGGCTTATGCGTTTTTAGGTTAATTGGTTCCATCGAGTCTTTGTATAGGGGGCACCCCACTTATCAGTTGTCGTAGTTATGATATTTTCACCTTCAGTAGGGAAACTTGTAACTATAGTAGGACTCATGGTCGAGCAACTTGAATTGGTCGCACAACCTTCCAGCTTAGTGCTAGGATAAGTGAGATTCTTCCCTTGGATTTTGATGACCTGTTTATAAATGTGTCTGAGGCTACGGATGGTTCCCTTCACACAAGAAGGATGTGACGAAGAAGCTGAAAAGGGTCTACAATGGAAGCAGAGGTTTAACTGAAGGGAGCTTCAGAGAGAAGGTTTCTGGAATTATTAAGAAGAAACTGGGTGTCGAAACAGATATTGAAATAGCGGATTCCATAGACGACTTGCCCAAAATTGCTCATAACTATAAACGAGTTGACCTCACCAAAGAGAGTTAAAAAGGATCCTTCCCTTTTTTATCTTGTTTTTGCCACAATTGAGATTCACTAGAAGGCGTGTTTGAATGGTTCTATTTGGTTTCCTAGGTATTTGGGGAGCCATCTTGCGCAGAATGAAATCTTTTTAAATGTGTCATGGGTAAATTATACTCAAACAACAACGCTCATGGGGTTGTTTAAAAGAATGTTTGGCAAGAAGAATAAGGAGAATACTACTGCTGAGAAGATTCGAGGAGAAGTGAAGAAACAGTCTACCAGGAATCTTTCGGAGAAGGTTGCCTATCTGGTTCCCGGCTATCATGGATACAAGGCGAAGGAAATACGCAGAGAAGCAGATAAGGCTCTGCGCACCTATATTTACAAGCAGCTTAAGGACTGTAAGAGGGACCTAAATCTTGTGCAGGAGATGCTTGTGGACTACAATGTTGAGAATACTTGGGAGCAGATGGATCGGCTTATGGCTTTGGTGGACAAGGTAGCTGAGAGAATAAATCACGCGGATTATGGTTATAGTGGCTTTTTTGATTCCACAAAAATTAGGGAGCCGGAACTTGACAGAATGTATGAATTTGATGCGATGATACTGGATGACGTTGATGCTTTTCGGGGAGAAATAAAGTCACTTAAAGAGGAGCTGGAATCAGGCAATTTTGATAATTCTTTTCAGCGTGTCTTTTCGCTTAGAAGAACGCTTGACGATATTGACAAAAAATTTGGAGATAGAAGAAGCTATATGCTAGAATTCGTATAGAAAAGTTAGAGGTGAATATTTGTGCCAGACTTAATTGAATGGACTGGAGCCGGACCCAAAGACATTGTTTGGAAATACCCAAATAACAGGCTCAGCTGGGGATCTACACTGATTGTGCACGAACACCAAACAGCTGTATTCTACAGGGACGGTAAGGCCTATGATGTTTTTGGTCCGGGGAGACATGTCCTGAGCACCCAGAATCTTCCGGGACTTTCAAAAATTTACAGTACCATGAGAGGATTTAAGAAATCAGAGTTTACCTCAGATATTGTTTTTGTTTCCACTTCGCAGTTCCAAGGAAAATTTGGCGGAAGAGGCCAAACCCAAGAACTTGCACCGCTAATGTTTCATGGCGCGTACTGGTTCAAGGTTGAGGAACCCAAACTATTCGTGGTAGAAGTTGTGGGAAACTCAAAGGCATTCACAACTGATGCCGTTAACGAGTTTATTCGAGGTTTTATAGTAGAAAAACTCATTGATACATTGGCGGGCTTCACGCTTCGGGATGTTTTCACCCAACTTGATGAGAGTAGCATGAAGGTAAAGACCAAAATCAAAGAACAGTTCGACAGAATCGGAATAGACCTAATCGACCTCAAATTTGAGGGAATGGACACTTCACCCGAATATAGGGAGAGGTTGTTCTGGCTGCAAACAGGACAGGTACACGCTGACCGCATAGCCACCCTAGAAACAACCAAGAGCGCCGCAGAATCGCTAGGAAAAGGAGGCGGAGCTGCTGCGGCGGGAACAGGAATGGTGATAATACCCCAACTTCTTCAGCAACCTACCGGACCTCAGGTTGCCGTGACAACTTGC
Organism: Candidatus Jordarchaeia archaeon; assembly: GCA_018383815.1. Taxonomy (GTDB): domain Archaea; phylum Asgardarchaeota; class Jordiarchaeia; order Jordiarchaeales; family Jordiarchaeaceae; genus Jordiarchaeum. Next base: position 17,006 of record JAHAWU010000054.1, read on the forward strand.
CCAAAGTGTGGTGCGCAAATTCCTGCCAATGCGCGTTTCTGCAATAACTGTGGAGTTCAGCTGGGACGCGGGAAAACGTGCCCCAAATGTAATGCTCAAGTCCCGGCGGGAAGCCGCTTCTGCCCAGAATGCGGAACCAAAATTTAAAAAATCGCCCCCCCTCTTTTATATCGACTATTTTTTCTTTTTTGGAAATCTATAAATTAGATTTATTCTGGGAAACCAGATATTTCAAATCGTTGGGTTCCACTGTTTTTATGACTTGATTTAGAGACTCAAAGCGTGGGGATTAAGTGAATCTGTTTAGAGTTGGGATACAGAAAAAAGGGAAGAGGGTATGGGGAATGTGTCCTTTTTGGCCTTAGATGGATAGGAGTATTAGGTATTGTTGTACCATTGTGGTTGCCTGTATTAGGAAATATTGTAGGAAAAGTAGTCCAGCTATTAGGAGTAGTATAATTCCGTTTGTTAGGTAGTAGGCCTGTGAGTGTTTAGAGTCCAGTGTTCTTCTCATTGCATACTTTTCTTGTTTAGTCTTCTTTTTCTTTTCCTCTTTGGGCATGGATACTGTCCACCAGAAATGAACAAGCGCGGTTCCCTGCAGTCTTCTGAAGAGCTCCTGGCCAGTCATTCCGGAGACGTAGAAGTCGGCAAGCTCGTGTCCCGCCGTCAGAGAGCCTTTTTTACTGTGGAGCTCCGCTTCTTTGATTGGGGGGAAGTAATCTAAAAAGAGGTGAGAAGCAGCGCCCAGCGCGAACACGGACATTCCGAGCAGTAGAACGGTGTTAACCGAAGGATTAAATAACAGTGTTTGTATGGGGTTACCCACCTTAATTACGGTGAACACCATTACTATTGCGGAAAGAATTCCGGGTATTATGCAGGAGTGGGTTAGCCAGTCCCTGTGTTGCATCCATACTACGGCTTTATCATAGTCTGCAATTTCAGAACCAACAAGCACCAGTAATAAGGCCACAACCAAATATATGGGATCTGCGGAGGATAGTGTGCGGGGTAGAGGAATGGGGAACCATGTAGGAAGACCTGCTAATCCCAATAGACTTGCGGGAATATAAATGGGTATACCTAGAAGCCAGTAGTAGTATGCTATTGAGAATGCGATATAAACGATAATTCCTACTGACAAGTGGTATTTTCTTGCCGCCATTTTTTGTTTCCTTCCCAACTATTTTTTTAAAATACTATTTGAATATTAGTTTTATGTGTTAGTTGATATATAAGAATTTCCAAATCAGGTTTATTTTGAATAAAAATTGGGGCTGGAGACGAATTTTAATCGAATGGAACTCATACGCATAATTTTTTAAGAGGGGATGGAACTTAATTAGCGTGAGGCAGAGGTAAGCTATTAAATTTGTACTAAAGTAGAATGTGTTAGTGAGCGTTGCTGGAGGATTTGTAAATGCATTTTTTAACGAAGGTCGTTTCTCAAAAAATTGATGATGCGGTTCATAGAAGGTTTATTAAGTTCTCTGTGGGAGAATTTGAAGGCCCAGCAATTAGTGTAAGCGTTAAAAAGGGCAGTATCAACTTTAGGGCTGCTTTCGATTATCAAGACTTTGTTTTAGAATTCATAATAAATAGGATTCCCAATGTAGAGTGTAGCGTGAAGGGTAATATTTTTTCAAACCAGGACCTTTCAAGCGAGCTAGGTAAACTTGGAGTAAAGACGAAGAAATCGGGAGCCAATTATAAAGCGAAGGTTAATATTAGCGTTCCCTCCGAAAAATTAAGAGAGGTGTATAAAAGTATTGGTGACAAGTCCACATTCCTCATAAGCATTAAGCCCAATTCCGGCTCCTGGAACTTGGCTATGGGCAGTAACTTTCCCAAGCCTTTAGCAGAGGTTAAGGATCCCACCAACTTCTGTAAGGCAAACATTGAAGCTAGGGAAGAAATTTTACAATCTCTTGTGGATGAACTTGCCCCGGATTTTAGGGATGAAATTCCCATACCCTTTAAATCTTTAAACCTGTCTAATACTTATCGTATTAGTGAAATTGTGTTTCCAGAGAATAAGGAAAAGCTGACGCCTGCAGAAATAAGGGTGCAATCAAAAAGAAAAGGCGTACTCTCTAGAACCTTGGAGGTAGACGGGCAGAAGTTTAAAAGGGAGACCGAATTTTTGGTTTAGTATTCTCATTTTAGTGAGAACTGATTTTTGTATATTAATTCTAGGTTTTTAAGCCCAGAACTTATATTACACTTTATTTCTTCGGATATTTCTATCAGTTTCTCCTCCATATTCTGGAGGGACTCATACTTGCTCATAATTAGCACTACACTTCTCTTTATGTCTCCAAAGTTTAATAGTTGGCTTAGCACCTTTTTGTCTGATACCTGTAAGCATATTAACTCGTTTGAACTGCTGAGGTCGCCCACAAAGTGCATACTAAAAATTTGGTTGGCAAAATTGGGCGTTATCGACAGATTTTTTGGAAATAAGGCTTCAACCATTGCTCCGAGCTCGCGATCCCATTTTAAAACAGCCAGTCCGAGAGGAATCTAAGCCACCCCACTTGCCAAAATCACTAATCGCATTTTTTTCTGATTTTTCTCTATAATAATTTGTTTACTGTGATAATATACAAGCTTTTCTCGTTCAACTACTATTGGGTGTATTCAGTTAATACTATTCCATGAATAAAATACTCTTTGGTAAAAATAACTCTTTTGGAACCTTTTTTATGCGTTATAGATTTGTTGGGCTCCGTTTCCCTTATAGACCCTTTAATCGAAGAACCTTTGTAAGGGCTCTTTTTTGAGACATACCACTCAATCCTACATCACCTATATTTGCTAGAATAAATTAATAAGCCTATTATTTTTATCAGTAAATTATATAAGCGCCTCTACCTTCAAGGACGTAAAGGGAAAGCTGCAAGCTTGGAAAAATGAAGCAGAGTCGCCAAGAGGTTATATAAGTGTTGGAGGCCTTTTCTATTGGTTGTTTACGGTATTTATGTTAAGGACCACACGGGAAAGACCCTATTTTCCAAGAAGTTCAGCAATCCCTCTATTCCGGATAGCGTTTTTCCGAGTCTTATGACTGCGGCTTTGACCCTCTTTACTAAAAGTCGTGAAAAGTCTTTCCAGATAGTTCTTTCCAACATCAAGTTTATAATAGAGGAGTTTAATAGAATTATCTTCATTGCAGCTACGGACACCAAGACGGAGTTTAGAAAAGAACTGTTAAACATTGGAGCCGTCTTCATTAAGACCTTTGAGGGCAAATTTTTTCTCCTAGGGGATTTACTGAGTGGAATTAGTACTCCGGAAATAGAAGGATTCGAGTCCATTGTCGGAGAAGAAATTGCGAAAAGTGAGAGGGAGGAAAAACTTAGGAGGAAGCCAAAAAGAATTTTGGAAATCTCCAGATTATTAGCTCCGAGAGCCTACGAGAGGAATGAGATACTGAAAAAATTCGGCAGAGAGGGAATTGACGTACTACTAATTTCTGAAGGAAACTATAGAATAAACCAGATTGCAAAAATTCTAGAAGTAGACCAGAGCCTTGTAGAAAAAATAATTAACTTTGCATATTCCCTTAACTGGTTAACATTCGTGCCCGAATAGAAATCCCAAATTTTTAATCATCCCACACTTGCGGTGATCAAATTGGGAATTCCTTCGAGCATGTTCAATGATTTAGGGAAAAGTTTTATATCTGGCTCATGTAACTGTTTTTTCGCAATTGTTTTTGAGGTGGATTGAGACTTGGAAACATAGTTGTAATGAAATTCGGTGGGAGCTGTTTAAAGGACTCTGTGTCATTCCATCGAATTTCGCAAATTTTGGGAGACTATTCCAAAAACGAGCTAGTGCTGGTTTCTTCTGCCCTCTATGGAGTCACCAATAGCCTCATAGATTTATCCAAAAAGGCAGAAAACCATAGCCTAGACATGGATA
>JAHAWU010000055.1 GCA_018383815.1 Candidatus Jordarchaeia archaeon
AGGTTTCGGCTTTTCCACGAGGAAAGAATCATCTAATACAATATCCTAAAATAGACAAAAAACAAATTTAACATTGTCGAGTTAGAATATATAAAGAAATTGAAAAAATGAAAATTGTACAACACAGCATAGGATTAGAAATTCGTTTTATACTTTTAGGTTATGGTTTCTGGTTTTGGACATAGGAATGAGGGTATAGGTGTTACCCATTACAGAAACACGAGGTCATCGCTAGCCTTATACTCGCTGTGCACTATTATAATGGGTATACCCTCGAAAAATATACTAACAAGATGTATTGAAATACGTTTTGGTGGGATCAAATTTTTGGGTTGTTTCATCCCTCTGGAATGGTTTTAGGTTTATGAGCTTTATTTTTTTGGGAGTTCCAATAAATGGATGGTTGGTGTAGGTGGGCTTAAAATTAATGAGGCGTGTTATTTAGGGTTTTGTTAATTTATGTCTTTTTTAGTTGGTTTCTGACTTCTTTTCTATGAGGGCGAGGATTTCTTTTACTTCTTTTTCCAGTTCTTTGGGGTCCTTTGTACTTTTTGTGCGTGCTTTTTTGGTGAGTTGTTCTGCGTCGTTTAACCATTCTGGGGATTTGTTTTCTGTTTTTTCTTTGCAGATGTAGTAGTTTAGTTTTGCGTATAGGGCGCTGATTGGGCTTCCTATGCGGTTTAGTATTTCTGAGGTTTTAAGATGGTTTTTTGCTGCGAGTTCCCATTTTTCCTGTTCTTCGGCGCTCCTTGCGGATGCTGTGTATGCGTAGTATTCTGCGATGAGGGCTTTCTCTTCTTGGCCTGTAAGTCTTAGGAGTTGGGCTATTTCCATCTGGTGTTCGGATACCTTTTCCCAGTTTTCTCTATTTCCTTCGTGGAGCACTAATAATTCGTGGGCTCTTATTAGTGCGGCCTCTTTGTTTTGAAATCCAGTTTTTGCGAGGATTTCGGCTATCTGGAAGTAGAGTTCAGATGCTTTTTGGAATTCTTGTTTTGAGTAGAAAATTTCTGCCTGGATGTTTAGTCTTTTTCTTTTAGCGGTGAGCGCCGCCTTTTTTCCTAGTTTTTCCAGTGTTTCTTCAGCTTCACGGTATGCAGTTATTGCTCTATCAAAATCACCTACTAGTATATTATCCTCGGCTTCTCGGAGTTTGCCGAGTACTTGGGTTATTTCAGAGAGTTTACCGTTTTTCAGATTACTGAAGATTTGGGCAGCCTTTTTCCAGTAGATGATTTCTTGAGGTGGAAAAACGGCTGCTTCCCCTGAAGCTCTCCGCATTCTTAGATGACGCATCCAAGAGCTTACAGCTTGCCGTATTAGAGAAAAAGCGTCCCTTTCCTCTTGTTTGGGGGTTTTCTCAATTATTTTTTCTATGAACCAGAGGGAGTCTTCGATGATACTTAACCCCAGCTCTCCTATTTCGAATACTTGCAGTAATAAGTCGAAAAGTCTGTCAACATAGGGCTCATGATCACCCAAAAAATTTCACCTTTAAAAATCTTAACAGTTATAAATTATTATCAGAAGAGAATTTAAGAAATTTGGTGAGTTTTATCAATAATACTAAGTTTTTCCTTTTGCATGGGAGAAAACTCCACTATTTCTGGCAAAGCTGAAAACGGGAACTTATCTAACTTGTTGAGATAATGGGGACTTAAATTCCATACTTTTGGGTGGTGTTTTAGATTTTGGCCAGCAAAAGGTTGGGAGTTAATATTTTTAGATTCAACTGTCGGTGGAATAAAACTTGCTGCATTGTAATTTTTTGGGGCCGCTGAGGTTGTTCACTTTTGGTATATTATTGAGCCTGGCTCTCTCTCTGCTAATTCTTTGAGATAGTCTTCTAGTTGTTTTGCGCTCTTGAATATGTGAATGCTGTCCCTATCTACAATTCTTAGTATTGCTGATTTTTTTTGTACTGTGACGTATATTCCGCCTAGTGTTGAATCGTGTTTTAGGAATGTGTCTCCTCCGCTTGATCTTTTACACCAAAACCCATTTCTCCTAAGTACGTTCTTAAACATTTGAGCACCCTCTCTTATAATTGCAACTATTCGCAATAATTTTGAACAGTAGAATATTAGAAAGTTAATAAGATGAGGATAATATGAATGAAATATGAAACTAGACTCTAAATTATTTTGATTTTCGAGCTGTTTGCCTGAAATGCTTTGAATAGCGGAAATAATCATTGTTTTGTTATTTTTTTGGGTTGTACTGTTTTTTAATTGTTTGTGGGGCTCCCTTATATTATTTTTTTCTTCTTTGGATGGCGTCTATTATTATTGAGAAGAGTATTGGTATTCTTTTGTCAATTTTGTTTTTTATTTCTATCTTGTATGTTTCGGGCGAGGTTTTCAATACAGTTGCGTAGCTTTGTTCATTTTTCACAATTGAGTATTCCTTTTTTGTTGGGTCTCCTTTTATTGAGAGTTTTATGTTGTCTTTGAGGTCTTCTATAGTGTAACTCGGTTTTAGGATGCCTTGCTGCTGCATGGTGCCTATTGTTTTGTTGTATCGGTCTTTTAGAACATAGTGTGTATATTGGGGGTTTCCTTCGATTGTGGCGGTAATTATTCCTTTGGTGTCTTTAAATATCATTACTAGACCGGATTTAGTGTTTTCACATTCTGCAAAACCTTGAAACTCGTTTCCAACATTTTCTATTTCGTAGTGTATCATTTTTTCTGAGGCTACAGCGTTTATTGAAAAGCCAGATCCAAGAAAATCTGAGAACTCGGCAGTTTTTTCCAGAATTGGTTGATTTATAAGCTTGCTGGGAATGAATTCTATTTCTTTGGATTCTTTAACTGTTCTGGCTAAAGGTATGATTAGTGTAGTACTATTCTGGGAGAAGTTTGAACTTTGGGTTTTGAGTTTAGTTTTTGATTGATGTGTGTAGAGTTTTCCACAATTTGGACAGTTTTCGCGCACCGATAGAAATGTGGTTCCACAACTCTCACAGCGCCTTACCTCAACCTTACTCATTTCTGTTTCCCCATGTGTTTCTCCTTAGTTATAATAGTATAGATTCTATCTTATTAATATAATCCTTATCAAATCATCAAGACCTATGGTTTAAATTTACAAATACTAAAAGTAACAACAATGAAACTTTTCGTACTCATAATCGGAAATGAAAATTTGTGGTATACTATGTGGGTTGTTTTTATGCTGTAAAGGTAACATATAGTTTGGTGATGTTTTTTGGCAAGAATTATGAGCAGGGTTCTCAGTTTTATTGTTCTTCTGGTTTTAGTGACCCTGATTCAGATGCCTTTAGTAATTGAATCAATAAATACCATAAATTGGTTAAGTGGATTTACGGAGAAGGGATTGCAAATAATACTGATGATATGGTTGGTTGACTCCCTTCTAATCGCATTGTCTTTTGAATGGGTTTCTCTCACCGTTTCGGTTATTCCTTTTATCATAACTTTACCGATTTCTCTTGTTTACACCACTGTTAATTCTGTATATGGGTGGATTGTACTAACAAATTTGGCTGTCGTTATCGTATTGATTTTAGCTAGAATGATGGCTAATGTGTTTTAAAGGTTGGGCCTAAATTTGGTAGTCTAGCTAGATTTTTATAAAAAAACTACCTTCTCAACTTTAGGGTGTAAAAAATTGAAGAAAAGAGCCTTAACTTATAAAGATGCAGGAGTAGATTTATCTAAGGCTAGTGAGAGCCACAGAATTATTGGGGAATTAATCGAAAAAACCTTCTCATTGAGAAGTGGTAAATTCGGTGAAGTGGTGGGTGAGTACGGTCATTACGCGAATCTTATAGATATTGGTTCAGGAAGAGCTCTAGCGGTTCACGCCGACGGGGTCGGTACTAAGGTGTTGGTTGCCCAACTTATGGGTAAATATGATACTGTTGGAATCGATTGTGTGGCTATGAATGTTAACGATTTAATTTGTATAGGCGCTGAACCCCTAGCCATTGTGGATTACTTGGCGGTTGAGAAATCAGATCCTGAAATGATTGAGCAGATTGTTCGAGGGCTTGTTAAGGGAGCGGAAATGGCGGGCGTAGCAATATTGGGTGGGGAGACTGCCACAATGCCCGATGTGATAAAAGGTGTGGTTGGGGGGAAAGGATTTGATTTGGCCGCCATGTGCATTGGAATGGTTTGCCAAGATAAAATTGTCACAGGAAGAAAAATAGTGGCTAATGATGTGGTAATAGGCCTGCAAAGTAGCGGGATACACTCAAATGGACTCTCTCTAGCCAGGAAAGCCCTTCTAGAGGGAGCGGGATTTAGTGTGTTTGACCCTCTACCTAATTCGAACCAGAGTGTGGGTGAGGCTTTACTTGAACCCACAAAAATTTATGTAAAAGAAGTCTTGGAAATTTTGGAAAAAGCGCAAGTACACGGTCTCGCAAACATAACGGGGGGAGCCTTCTCAAAGCTCAATAGAATATGTTATGGGGAAATAGGAATGTATCTTGATCAGTTACCAGAACCACAACCTATTTTTGAAACTATTAAGCAAGTGGGAAATATCAGTGACTATGAAATGTACAGGACCTTTAATATGGGAGTAGGGTTTGTTGTAGTCACCCCTGAAGAAAGCTCTCAAACAGTCATAAAAATTTGTAGGAAGGCAGGCACCCAAGCTCAAATTATAGGCAAAATAGTCCCCAAGAAAGGTGTAGTACTGGAAGTGTCTAAAGGAAATCTTTTGAAAATGTGAAAGAGTTTATTGACAAGGCTAAAGTTTATTTTCAACCTCTCACACTTTTAAGAACACATTTTTAAAAATAAAAGGCAGTGGTGGAAAATTTGTGCGCTAGTAAGAGTAGGAGAAAGCCTTCAATCCATGAAATGGTTTCTTTGGGTGAACCTTCCATTTATGATTTTTTCCTCAGCTTATTTAACAGAGGTACCATTAAGATCTGGAGAAGAGAGGATATTAACGGAGCCGTTGCTCTGTTTGCAGATAATTTTACCCTATTTATCTTACTAATTGGTTTACTCCCTATCATTTGGAGCGTGCAATTTATCCCTGCGTGGTACTTCTCCGCCCTAACGGGAATATACGTTGCTCCAATGGATGTTGTAGGTATAATTAACATCTTGGGAAATCAAATTCCGGTGATTGTTCCTCAGGGATACTATTTGCCCCCAGATTTACAGATATTTTATCCCCATAAGCCCTGGGGCTTAATCTCTACTCTCCTAGGTGCGGGTGCGCTTCAAGTTCTTATAGGAAATTCTGCTTACAGTTACTATGCTTATAAAAGAACAATGGAAACAGGAAAAACTTATACTGCGCTGCCCTTTAGCATAAGCTTACCCGGATTGTTTCTCTTTCTTGGTGCAATAATTGGTCTCTCTCAGTCAGTCCTCGGCTTTGATTTATACACCGCAATTTCCATAGCCATTTTAGCTAATATTATCAGCTCAATTGTTGAAATCATCATAGCACTTGGCCTGATAGAACACTTAAGAAAACATATACCCACAGCGGGAGTACTAGGCACAATTGCGGGAATAGGTTTTGCGTGGCTTATTCTTAACTACTTGGGTTACATAGCAGGAGGGCCAGTCAATGCTGTGTATGGTGCTCTTAACGGATGGCCTTATCTATCGCCCTCAATTGGATTTGTAGTACTATTTATTTTGCTAGCAGGTATAATTTCCCGCTTAAGAATCTTTAAAAAAATCCCCACAGTTCTCCTAGCAATAATTGTTGGATCAGTTCTTGTAGTGATTAACGTTTTGTGGCTGGGAAGCATTAATTTTGGAGATTTCTTCTTCTATTTTAAAGAGATGTGGGCTCAGATTTGGGGGGGACTAGGTCCTCAATTTTCAATTGCCCTAACTCTTGGACAGGACATCACCAACTACATTTATCCACAAACCATCAGTTTCATGTTCCCAAGTTTTAGACCGGAGCTTCTTGGCCATGGGCTGCAAGCCCTACCAATGATTATAGCGGTGGTTGTTCCATTCCAAATCTATGATTCTCTCGAAAGCTACGCCAATAACGAATCAGGAAACTTGGAAATGGCACGCAAATTCGGAATAGAGGATCCAGAGAGCTTGAAGCTTTGGTGCGACCAGTACGGGTACTCTCCAAAGACCACCATGCTCATAGATGGATGCAGCAGCCTACTTGGAACTCCTTTTGGTGGGTGGACGCCAACCGTGAATTCTGTGGGCTCAGCAAGCTTTGTCAGAATGGGAGCAGGAATCGGATACTCTCTACTTCATGGAATAATCATCGCAGCAACTGTTTGGTGTGGAATTCTATTCTTATTGCCCATGTTCATCCCGGCCTGCGTCACAGTACCAGTACTTCTGGTGATTGGTGGATTAATTGTAGTTCAATCTTTTAAGGAAGTCTATGAAGAAAACAGAAAAAAGGATAGTCCAGACTACATAATTTGGGGGGACTTATTCGCGGTAATGCTGGCAATGGTTCCACATCTATTCGCAGTGTTAACCCTAATAATACTTAATAATTTTAAAAACGCCTTTACTGGAGCATTAATGAGTGCATCAATAACGCCTTACCAGCTATTAAACAATATATTTTTTGTAACTGTAAGTATTGCAGGCATACCATTAAAAGTACCATTTGCCCAGTATTTGGGTCTTTATGGATACGGTTTAAATGAAACATTTAGCTATTCAAGTGCTACATTCGGCTGGTATGGAATAGTATTTTTGGGGTTAGGAGCAACAACAGTGGGGCTAATCTGGGGGAGTATAGTCTCAGACCTAAACCATAGACGTTTGAGAAGAGCCTTCATATTCGCAGCCGCCTCCTGCCTACTATCACTGATGGGACTAATCCATGCATACTCAATGCCCACAAGTATCGAAGAAGTTATTCTTCAATCTCCTTGGGCACTAATGTACTTGGCCGTTGCAATATACATACTAATACTGTGGTGGCGAGCTCTGAGCTTGACGGAAAAACAAAAATTTGAAAGTTAATAAGTACATTTTCCAATTTTTGGTTATGTGCTCTTGGAAAACAGATTATATTTTTATAACGTAATGAAGTGAGAACCCTCTAAACTTCTCACTGAAAAATGGGGGGTGCCACTTTCACACTAAAAATTCAAAAACAGGTAACATTACACTATTATTGCGAATGAGTTAGGGAGATTTGAAGCGTGAGGAGCAAGATTAAAATAATCGTTCTAGATTTGGACGGGACACTAGTTGATGTGCCAGATGGGGATTTATTTGACCGATTACTTGTAGAATCACTCGAGGAGATTGGATGTCGTTTACCTAGTCGTGAGCAGAGGGATCGTTTTTGGGAGAGTGGGAAGGATTATCAAAAGATTTTAAGATCTTGGGGGATAAAAGACATAGATAATTTTTGGAGAGTCTTTGACAGAAGAGATTTTGAAACACGCCTAAGGCTCATAAAAGCTAATAAAATCAGGCCCTACGATGATGTGGCAGTTCTAGAGGATCTATGCAAGGAATACGCATTGGGCTTGGTAACAAATACTCCACTAAACCTAGCACTCTTGGAACTAGACACATTTGATTTAACCCATTATTTTGGTTCCATTGTAGCTCTGGGAACCGTGGAACAAAAAAACGCCAAGCCCGAGCCTTACGGGATCCTTAAATGTATTAGAGAACTCAACGGCTCACCTAAAGAGTCATTAGTGGTAGGAGACAAGGATAGCGATATTATTGCGGGAATCAGGGCAGGTGCTTTTACCGCTGTAATAGTACGTTCAAAAATCAAAACCAAAGTTAAAGCGGATTTCGTGATAAATAGCCTTTATGAGCTTAAGAATATCACCATCTAAGATATACGTCTATTCGAATTGAACATCGAGCAATTCACTATGTTTTTTGCATTGGGTATCTATTTTTATGAGAGTGTAATCTGTTTCAAAAAAATCGGAATCCTTTTCAGTATATACTGTGATCCCCTCATCATCTCTGGCTATAGGAACCACTTCGGCAACATTATTTAAATCTATGATGGATGCGTTGGAAACTTTTATAGCTGCTCCACAGCAAGATTTGTATTCTACGAAAGTTATAAGCAAACCACTTGCTCCTTGAATTTGGGATAATTTGTTTTTTATGCACTTCTTTGCGGATTCAGATATCTTCAACTCCATTTTTAAACCACAAGGAAAATAGTTAATGTTAAATAAATATATTCTTAAGTTCATTACTTAATAATCTAGCTAATAGTGGGATGCGTCCTACAAATTTTTCTTAAAAAACGAATTACTTAACTATCATAAGTCTACTAAAATTGCGATATTCACAAAATAAATTCATTTTAATGTATACTTCACAATAAAAACACAATATTTATTAACATATTAAGATTAACTATAATATGGTTATGCGGTTCATATTGGTGTAGAACTATGATTCACAACTTTTACCTATTGAGGAGAAGCGGAGAATGCATAATCCACCGAAAATACGGAAGCCTAGAAACGGATGAGAATCTCGTATCAGGTTTTCTTAGCGCAATGTTCTCTTTTGGTAGAAACATAAGCGGTCAAAGCATTGAAAGTGTACTGTTGGATGATAAAAAATTTGTATATGTCTGCAGCGATGACATTATATTTGCTGCCTACACAGATAGACAGGACGAGATAAAAAGTAAACTGGAAAGCATCAGCCAAGAATTCATCAAAAACTATGGTAAGTTAGAGAATTGGGATGGGAACCGCGACCGGTTCGCAGATTTCTTGCCTGTTCTGGATAAGGTATTTGGGGTATCAGGGGAGGAAGCTTCTGACGACTTTTTAAATGAGATAATAGAAACTATAAAAATGGGGAAAAAGCCTCTAGATGTCTCTTGGGACGACTGGCTAAACGGAATAAAGGAGAAGGTAAGAAGAATCAATCAATAATATTGAGCTCAAAAAAACACTCTTTCAAAGAGAGTGCTAATTAGGTATTTAGTCTCGTTTTTTTAAATTTACTGTAAATTCTTTCCGCCAATCTTTTTGCTTTAAATAATGCACCGCTTCGCGTTGATGCGTGGATTTGAATTGTACAAACTGGCTTTCCTCTTCTTATTACAGTTCCAGGTTTTGTGATGTCGAATACATCGGGTATGGTAATTTCAGGCATTATGAAATCATGTTTGGCGAACAAAATATTTTTCACAGCGTAACCTTTGCTTTTGGGGATATTTTTAGGCAATATTCCTTGACAAGCTTCTATGTGGGATTCGACTATATTTAGTCCAGTTACCATTTCAACACATTCCAGTGTGCCTTGAAAACGAGGATTTATTTCTAGTAGGTATGGTTCGCCCCTACGAATAACATAGTCTATGCCGTTTGAGCCCTTAAGATTTAATAATTCGATTAAGTTTTCGGAAGCATCTTTTATTTTTTCGTATACCTGTTCTGTGGCCTTTAGTGGCACAATGTTTCCACAATAAATAAAATCCTTTGCTCCCAGCTCAGATAAACCAATTAACTGCTCATTAATAGAAACTAACCGCGCCGATGTGCCGTTTGAGAGAAGAGAGCAACTCGCATCAATCCCCCTAAGGTATTCCTGAATCATTACATTTCTTTGGTTAGATAAAATTTGAAATGTTTCCTCGACCTCTTTGATATTATTAGCTAAATGAATTCCCTGTCCTCCCCCTCCTTTCGTTGGTCTAACTACTACGGGTAAACCTATTAGTTCCGCCGCTTCTACGGCGTCTTCTACACTTTTTACAATAATTGAGTTTGGAGATTGGATACCCAACTTTTCTGCTTCACGGTAAATCCTTATTTTATCTCTAGATTTTTTAATATTTTCTGAAGTGTTACCCATTATAGGAGCTATTTTTTTGAGTTCTTCCCAAACCTGAAATTGGTCATCAAAACCGCTCCCTACCAAAATAAAATCAATCTGATGTTTTTCCGCCAATTTCTGAGCCAGTTCCAAGAAAAGATTAGCATGGTTTTTGACTGTGTTTGGTTCTTTGTCCAATTCGCTGGCTATTAGAACTTCATCTGCATATTGGTAGATGTCAACATCTCCCCAGTAATCCACTACCAGAACTTTTAGTCCTAATCTTTTTGCTGAGAAAACTATTGGTCTAGCATTGAATCCCAACACAAGAACAGTTGACTGATTTTCAACCACAGTTAAGTGGAGCCCTCCAAATGACTATCCTGTTTTTCACTTTCTTTTATAGCCTCTTTAAGCTTTTTTATAATGTCTTTTATTTTCATCTTTTTTGGGAGGGCCACTGAAAGTAATCTATCATTATCGATTTGTAGTGTAATGATCATTCCTTCTCTACCGAAAATGATTGAGAATTCACTATTTTCATCGGAAACCATACTGCTACTTATCATATGAATGGCGCTAATCATTCCAGAAAGAGTTATTGCTTCCTCTGCGGGGTGGAATATTAAGGGTACTCCCTCTTTTGTAAGGATAGCAATTGCCTTGGCCTCTGGTATCGCGCTTTTAACGTTCATAAATAATCCTTTTTTAGGATATCCGGAGAGCTCTATCACTTCAGCTACTTTATGGGAAAAATTCTTAATTTTAATGATATAGTTTTCAACACCCCTGCTTTCAGCCTTCTCTCTATCAATAAGTGCCGAAAGAACCATACCAGTGTTGACGGGTAAAGTTATAACTAAGTTATTGGGCGAAAAAGAGAGTACGTAGTCTGGAGTTTGTTCTAATAGCTTTCCAATAATTTGGGAGGAAATCGAAAGTAGAGTGGCACTAGCGGCTGCTAATTTACTTTTGTTAACTTTTTCTTCTAGAATCACCATTGATTCTGATTTCCCCTCTTTGCTAATTAGAATTATTCCTTTTATCACCTCATCTCTTACTATTTCTTCTAACAACTGAGAAAGTTCATCATCAGGATCCATTGCAATCACCTTTTTCTACCCATGTAGTTTGGAACATTTATATCATTTTTTAGCGAAGAACACTTTTATGCATGGGATTCGCTTTCCCACAAAAGTTTCACAATTTACTTATGATTGATATTAAGGAATCTTAGTTTTAAAAAGGTTAGGTATTTTAAAAATAGTGATTATCTCGACAATGTTAAATTTATTCGATTATTGTTTATCTCTCCCAGATTTCTTCTTTTATAGTTGAGGAAATCGGCTTTCTTTGCTGCTTTTAGTAAAATTGAAGACGAAAATAACCTAATTTAACATTCTCAAGTTATTTACAATTAAGAATTTCGAAAAGGATTTCACTACGAAAATAAAAAGGATATTATAAATTAAAGAATGCTTCGGGTGATTTTTTGAAGATAACATTTTTGGGTACTGCCGGAAGTATGATCACAAAATCCCGAACCAACCTTGCTGTGCTAGTTGACGAGGATTTGCTTATTGATTGCGGGGAAGGAACCAGCCAAAAGCTTCTCGCAATTTTAGGAGATTTATCCAGAATTGAGACTATTTTAATTTCTCATGGACACGCAGACCACATTATGGGGATAACCTCTCTTTTATGGGCAATGTGGCTGAGTAGTAGGAGAACTAAAGACCTTAAAATAATAGGACCAGAGTATATTGAAACTTTGGTGACTTCCCTATTAAAGTTGGGGTATACTCCACTAGATAGGTTGACTTTTAGAATAAATTATGGATTTAATACCTTCTCTCATGAAAATATTTTTTTCAAAGCCACTCTTCACTACCCTACAAATTTCGCTTATCGTATAGATAGGAGTGGAAAAAGCCTTTGTTACACAGGCGATACTGCACCTTGCGAAGGGTTAATAGGTTTAGCTAAAAAATGTGATGTTCTTATACATGAAGCAGCTTTTCCTGATGAACTATCAAATTTGGCTCACAAACTAAATCATAGCACACCTAGCGATGCAGGACAGCTTGCTTCTAGAGCCAATGTCAGGATTTTAGCTCTAGTTCACTGGCCAGACACTTTTGAAGGAAACGAGTCTATTCTTATCGATCAAGCCAGAAAAAGTTTCGACGGCGAAATTATTTTAGCTAAAGATTTAGACGTTTTAGAGTTGTAACCAAATTTTTCAAATTATTTCATTGATAATTAATAAATTTGAATAAAAGTGGGTAAAATTTTTTATTTTCGCAAAATATTTAAGGTCTTTTTGCGATAAATTAAATAGCAAAGCAACAAAATTGAAATTTATCCATGGTTTCTGAAGAAAAAGGAACCGTGAAGCTAAATCTGTTTGAAGTGCAAGTGAGCAGGGTGGCGACTTTGAAGGTCAAGGATGTAGATAGGAAAATACTGAGACTCCTTCAAGAAGACTCTCGGAGACCTTTTAGAAAGATTGCTACAGATCTAAACATTTCTGAACCAACATTGTATAACCGAGTCAAAAAACTTCAGGAAGAAATGGTTATCGAAGGTTTTACAACGATCATTAACCCTGAAGCCGTGGGACTTAAGGGTCTAGCTTTTATAATGCTTACAGTAGAGCCTTCAAAGGAGGAAGAAATTATCAACAGATTATCAATTTTTCCAGAAATTATGGAATTGCACCTTTTATTTGGCGACAAGAATATTCTCATTAAAGTTCGAGACAGAGATATAGAATCAATAAACGAGTTCATTACAAAAAAAATAAAATCAATTGAGGGTTTGTTAAAAGTAGAGTGCTACCTTTCCTTAAAAACCAAAAAAGAAAGCCACATAATACCCATTTAGAACTTGACTCTCACACACCAATTATCATTTTGAGTTAATATAACAGAGTAACATTGACACTCCCTACAATTATAATCAGGGGCTATAATGTCAACGATTTTGTAAACTAAATGTTTGAGATATTTCTCATTGGATTATTTAAAACTCTCGCTATGTTTTTTGTATAGAACGTTTTTGTAGTTCAGAGATTTCCGAAAGTTTAATTCATACCTATTGGTGAAGTTTATTAGAATCAGTTTAAATTCGATAAAATTTCAATTTTAATATACTGTTTGGAGTTGATTTGTTGATTCCAGACGAAGTTAAGCAAATTGCGAACGACATAAAGGAGATGAGGATCAGAGGCGCGGGTGAGATTGCTAGAGCAGCGGTAAAAACACTTAGGATAACGGTTCAAAATTCAAAAGCGAAAACTGTGGAGGAGCTTTTGGAGGAACTGAGAACTACTGCTGAAATTGTTATTAATACGCGTCCCACTGCGGTTTCCCTTCCTAACGGAATTAGATTTGTTTCTAAGAAAGTAAGAAAAGAATTAGAGAGAAACCCTAGCGTGGAAGAATTAAAAGACACTGTTGATAAAGCAGTAAAAGAGTTCATAGTAAACTCGCAGAGAGCGGTGCAGCGTATTGGAGAGATAGGATCGAAGAGGATTAGAAATGGGGATGTACTATTAACGCATTGCAATAGCGCGGCAGCTTTGTCAGTCATTTTAAATGCTGCTCAACAGAATAAGGATATCAGAGTCTTTGCAACGGAAACTAGACCCAAATTTCAAGGTCATATTACCTGCAAAATTTTGAGAGATGCGGGAATAGATGTGACTCTTATAATTGATAGTGCAGTTAGACTTTACATGAATAAGATAGATACTGCAATTGTGGGCGCTGATGCCATCTCATCTAATGGCGCCCTAGTTAATAAGATTGGCACATCCACTGTTGCTCTGGTGGCTAAAGAGGCTAGGACACTCTTTTTTGTAGCAGCAGAAACTTACAAATTTAGTCCAGAAACATTAATAGGCGAACTCATAGAAATAGAGGAAAGAGACATTGAGGAGGTAATTGATAGGGAAGAGTTGGAAAGAATCGGAAATCCCAAGGTTTTAAATCCGGCCTTCGATATTACTCCACCACATTACATAGACCTCATTATAACAGAGAAGGGAATAATTCCTCCGCAAGCAGCATTCACTATTCTTCAAGAAGAATTTGGCTGGTTGTCCGGAGATAAGAAAAGCCTCTTTTAGAGACGTAAAAGTAAATTTAAAAAATCTTAATTTCACAATTCAAGACAAATTATAATCGTTTCTTTCTCCCTCACAGCCATAGTTTAAAATTATAAATTATCTCAAAAAAATAAAACGAGTGGAACAATTCTGAACATCAATAACGCGTTTTTTTAAAAATTATTATCGGCTAATTTTCTCTAATATTTATTATTTTGCTTAAAGTTAAATTCAGAGAGAAATTGTTTTAACTGCTGATGGAAATACTTATCATTTTGTTTAAATAAGTATAATTTATATCTGATTGCCTTTTTTGGAACTTAATTATTGAAAATATCGTGAATATTGCCTTACCTATTAGAACTTTATATCATAGGTGAGATTATGGAGGTGTATGGTTTTGTCTGGGGATGCTGATAGAATTATCATGGATGCTAAAGCAAAAGCGGATTCGATTTTGGAAGTTGCCAAGAAGGAAGCGGAAAATATCATTATGAGGGCTAAGGAAGTCTCAGAGGATGTTAGGAAGGAGAGAGAAAAAAATTTTCGGAGAATTATTAAAAATCTACTTATCGACAATCAAGACGAGGTTTTAAAGGGTTTAAAGACTATTACTGATTTGGATATTCAATTAATGTATGAGGAAGCGAAGAAATTAGTGGGCGCACACAAAAATCATGATTTAATAGATAGTTTTCCATTCATAGTAAGCTGTCCCAAATGTAGTACAGATTTCTTTCTAGATTCTGAGTTGGAGGAAGAACTTGTTGAGTCGGAAGGGAAGGTGTTTGGTGCATTTAGTTGTCCTAATTGCAACGCTCTTTCTAGATATGAATTTTATGAGGGTAAATTCGTGAGCACTCTAGATAGAGGTTTACCTGAGAAAACCTTCTTGGGCTTTAAAGTGAATGAACTCCGAAAAAGAGTGGAGGAACTTTTGACGCCTCTTTACAATGAGGTTATCAAGTTTGGAGAGTCAAAACATTCAGTGTTAGCTATACCCATGGCTGATAAGTGTAGAATGATATTAAGGCATATAGCTAAGAAGAGAAGCGACGAGGAAAAATGGGAAACAAGGTGGAATTGTAGATTTAAAGCCGACATAGATAACACCTATATGTGTTCTCTGACTGGAGAAATTAATTTTGAAAGCAAAAGGGAAAGCAAAACGGGGTCTATAACTTTTAGTATGCCCTTAAAACTAGAAAAATCTTACACTTTGCCAAGGGGGGACATAGAAACCTTAGCCCATACTCTAGCTAACATTTTTTCTGAGACCGGCAAAGAGGCCACATTACAAGTGCTCAGTTTATTGGAGCATGCCCCGCTGGTTTTGGAATGGATGAGACCGTTGAAGAGGGTTATGGCCTTTGAAACGCCGGAAGAAATGGTTCCTTTAGTGTCTGAGCTTGAACAAAAAATCAAGGAGAGAAAGGAGAAACAAGAAAAGACGGGAAAGCAGCCTTTACGTATCTAAGTTTTAAAGTATCAATTTCTCAATTGTCTTAGTCAGGATTTCTATTGTGTCTAGAAACTGCTTTATAGATATTTTTTCGTATTCTGTATGATCTAGGCGAGGATCACCAGGACCGTAAGTAACAGCCGCAGTTTTGATGCCGTTCCCATAAATATTCATATCACCTGTTCCAGTTTTTTTAATTAGACGGGCTTCCTCTCCAGTAACTTCCCTTATTGAACTACTTAAGGCACTGATTAATGGTGACCTCTTATCAGATTCGTAGGGCTCAGTTTTATCTATTACCCGAATTCTGCACTTTACTCCATTGTTTCCTTCTTGATGCTCTTGAAGTATACGATTTATTACTTCATAGATTTCGTCACAACTCATTTTGAACGGTATCCTGACCCTTACTTCTGCCATGCTTTGATTTTCAACACCATTCAATCGTCCTAATGACACGCTTACCGAATCCATTTTTGATTTGGATTGATATTTTCCTAATTCATTCTTGATTTTCAGCCAAACTGAAATTAGTTCTTCGTTAGCATTTTTAACGGTAGGATTGGCTGGATGGCCGGGTTCAGTTCCAATCTCAATTTCAACGTTTAAACTTCCTTTATATCCCACCACAATAAATACGGTGTTACAAGGTTCCCCAAAAATTGAGTAGTCTGCCTTTAAACCTTTATTCACTATATGTTTTACTCCTTCAGATGTTCCCTCCTCTTGCACTGTACCCACAACAATTATACTTCCTTTGATTTTCCTATCCACAAAATTTGCCGCGGAAAGTATAAGGGCGGCTAAAGAGGATTTCGCGTCAACTGCTCCCCGACCAGTTAATTCACCATTAATTAGTTGCACCGGTAGGTATCCTTCCACTGTATCCATATGACCGCAGAGTAGTAGAGTTGGATTCCCTTTTCCAATTCTACCTATGACGTTTCCAACCTCGTCTATCTCTGCATCAAAACCCAATTCTTTCATCTGGTGGAAGAGAAAGTTTGCAAGTTCCGCTTCTTTTCCTGAGGGACTATAGATTTCAAGCATTTTTTTAAGAAAATCTTGAGGCTCCATTCTTCAGGTCTCCAATATCTCCGCCAAAATATCCGCAGTTTTATCAATTTGTTCCTTTTCAATAACTAACGGGGGTAGCAGTCGAAGGGTGGTTAGTCCCGAAGTTAAAACCAACAGTCCCTTCTCCAAAGATTTTACCACATAATCCTTTACTCTGAAACGTAAATCGATGCCAATCATTAAACCTAGCCCTCTAACCTCTTTTACAATCTTGGAGTTCTCCCTAATTGTTTCCAACTTATCTTTTAAGCGTAATCCCAATTCCTTAGATCTTTGGGGAAGTTTCTCTTCTATTATAACGTCTATTGCAGCGTTTGCGGCTGCACAGGCAAGCGGGTTTCCACCAAACGTTGAAGCGTGTTCACTCTCCCTAAGGGAACCCATAACTTCTTCTCTGGCGATAGTAGCACCCATAGGTACTCCACCAGCAATTCCTTTAGCTACAGCCATAATGTCGGGGGTTACCTTCCAATGCATGCAGGCAAACATTTCGCCAGTTCTACCGAATCCAGTCTGAACTTCGTCAAATATTAACAGAACATCTTTTTCATCGCAAATATTTCTTAACTCCTTCAGGTAACCGTTGGGCGCAGGGTTAACTCCCGCTTCTCCCTGCACGGGCTCCACCAAGACTGCAGCGGTGTTCTCATTTATGGCCTCTCGAACTTCTTCAGCGTCACCAAATTTTACGTGATTAAATCCTGGAACCAAAGGTTCGAAAGGCTCCCTGTACTTTTTCTCCCAAGTGGCGGATAGAGCTCCTAAAGTACGTCCATGGAATCCTTTAGTCATAGCTATTATTTCCTTCTTGCCAGTGTATTTGCGAGCCAATTTTATGGCACACTCTACTGCTTCTGCTCCACTGTTTGAAAGAAAAGTTCTTGTTAGACCTTTGGGAACTATTTTTGTTATTTTTTCTACAAGTTCCGCTCTAGCATCATTGTATAGTATACCAGGACAAGTGATGAGCTTCTCAGCTTGATTTTTTATGGCTTCCACAATTTTGGGGTGGCAGTGTCCAGTGATGCATACTCCATGTCCTGCTACACAGTCTATGTACTCTCTGCCTTCAGTATCCCAGACAATGGCGCCTTTCCCCCTCACAATTACTACTGGTCTTTTAGCGTAAGTTTGGGCCTCGTAAGTGTCTTCTAGAAGTATATATCTTTTGGCATTATTCGACTGATTCATTAGTAATCACCGTACAGTTTTTCTCTTCTAAAGCATTAATGAGGGGGTGTTCTCCAATTCCAGAAGCTATTACCACTTCAGGTACACCTTCGCGTAGTGCTTCCAATGCTGCAAAGATCTTTCTACGCATACCGGGGCCAACTTTCTCCATGGCTTGTTTTGCTTCTGCTATGCTCAATTTTGTTATTACCTTTTCGTTCTCAAGGACTCCAGGTACGTCGGTCATATCTAACAGTTTATCCGCTTTTATGGCTCCCGCAACACTTGCAGCTGCTCTGTCTCCGTCTACGTTTAGATTTTCTCCTTCTTTACCGATTGCTACTGCGCCTATAACTGGGACATAACCTGCGTTTAGTAGTAGTTCTAGAAGGCTTGTATTAACTTGTACTACTTTTCCCGTGTAATCGCCGTCCATTAAGAGGATCTTGTTTCCCTCTTTAACCTTGATTCGTGGCTTTCTTTCTGCTACCAGGAGTCCCCCATCAATCCCTGACAGCCCTACGGTGTTCACGCCTTCTTTTAATAGAACTGTTACCAGCTTTTTGTTTACGGTACCAGCTATGACCATGGTGTAAATTTCTGCGGTTTCAGCATCAGTGTATCTGCTTCTAAAACCAGTGGGGGAGGTGACGAATTTTTGCTCTTTACCCAGTTTTTGCGCAATTTCGGTGACGATTTTTGCTCCACCATGTATTATAACTATCTGGTGTTCCTTGGAAAGTTCTTTTACGTCGCGCGCTAGGGGGGATAAATCCTCGTCAATTAAGCTACCGCCAATTTTTACCACTATTTTCATTTGACCGCATCCTCGATTAGTATGGGTGAAGTCCTGGGAAAGTTAGACCAGTAGTTTCGTCTATACCTTCCATAATGTTCATACACTGCACTGCTTGCCCCGAAGCGCCCTTAATTAGATTATCCAGAGCGGAGAGAACCACTATACGTGGCATATGCTCATCTAACTCAAATCCAATATCGCAGTAGTTAGTTCCAACAACGACTTTGGGATCCGGCAATCGATAGATTCCAGTCTTCTGCTTAACCAGTCTTATGAACGGCTCATCACCATAGAATTCCCGAAAAATACTCCAAACATCCTTTTCCGTAAGCTCTTTTTCCAGAAACATATGTATAGTAGATAGAATACCCCTCACCATATCTACCGCATGAGCTGAGAACGCGACTCTCACCGACTTCCCAGCTACCGCACTTAGTTCTTGCTCAATTTCAGCAGTGTGCCTATGATTGGTAACCTTATATGGTCTCACGACATTTGCCCTTTCGGGGTGGTGAGTAGATAAGGAAAATTCTCTTCCAGAGGCTGAAGAACCCACTTTTGAATCGATTACTATTCTGTTCAAGTCTACAATCCCAGTGCTAACAAGGGGGGCTGCCCCCAGTATGGCGCTTGAAGCTAGGCATCCGGGACAAGAAACCAAGTTAGCTTTTTTAATTTCCTCTTTGTGAAGTTCTGATATTCCATATACCGATTTGCCTAGTAGTTCGGGGTGTTCATGTTTACCATAATAGTACTCATAGACCTCTTGGCTTTTAATTCTGAAATCCGCACTCAAATCTATTACCTTTACTCCTGTTTGAAGTAGATCAGGCACTATGTTCATAGAAGCTCGGTGGGGCACGTTGAGAAAAACGTAGTCACATTTATCGGAAACCCTGTTCACATCATATTCCTCAAACTTTATCTGAGTTATCCCTCTCAGATTCGGGTGCACACTACTCAAATATTTTCCGGAAAACTGCCTAGAAGTTACACAGGTTAACTCGGCTTTAGGGTGGAAGAGTAACAGTCTAACTAGGTCTCCACCCGTATATCCTGAAGCTCCAACAACTCCAGCTCTCATTTTAACATCTCCAAACAATAATCAATTAACATTCCAGGGATATCCACACCTGTTAAGGGTACAGTTGTGTGATACTCCATCGTGTGATTAACTTCATTAACAAGCATACCGTTTGGGCTTTCTAATATATCTACCCCATAAACTCCTTCCCCAATAGCTCTTGCAGCCCTTAGACTTAAATCCTCAATCTCAGGAGTTACGGGACAAATTTCCGCCCGACCTCCGAGCGCGGTGTTAGTCCGCCACTCACCTTGGCCAGCAACCCGATAAATGGCAGTAACAACCTCATCACCAATGATAAAGCTTCTAATATCCCTATTATTCACCTTTTCTACAAATTCCTGAATATAATAAATCTGGTAAAGTGCCCCCATAGACTCTCTACTCTCAATTATGGCCTTTGCAGATTGGGGATCCTTTAACGGAGCAATGAGTCTTCCCCAACTGCCAAATACGGGTTTAATCACCGCAGGATATTTCAGTTCCTCTAAAATCTGAAGAGCTGAATCTATATCAACAGCCAAAAATGTTCTGGGGCTAGGCACACCTGCTTTGGTTAGAGCCAAGGTTGTTAAAAGCTTGTCTGCGCAAATACTGGAAACGGCATAAGAATTAACCACTGGATACCCCTTACTCTCCAAAATTTTGGTGATATAAAGACCCTTAAATGTACTCACCATACGCTGAAGATAAATATCCGCCTCTGGAATATGATCATAGTTTCCAGTAGCTTCTAAGAAAATACTTTTCGCGTCAATGACTAGCAATTTGACATTTTTATTACGCGCAGCTTGAATTAGTGCCTTCTCATCCCATCTCACTCGATCACTTATCATGCCGATAGTTACCAATTCACCCACCTAGATCTTTTTCAACAATGGCAACCTTTTTTCAATAATGTTAGCGTTACTTATTGGCCCCAATCCTCGCCTTCGATCTCTGCGACCTTAAGCTGCACCTTATTATTTTCTATTGCCACCACTTCAAGCTCGGATCCGCAATCTGGGCACTCAACAATCTCTCTTAAAACTGGGTCTTCAAGATCCAAATCGGCACCACACTCTGGACATTTACCCTTAACCATTATCCAATCACCTCTGTGATATTAACAAGAATCTTTGAGCCACTTAACTGTAAAGTGGATTTAGGTATTTTTCCAATGATGCTAAAAATTGAGCAAAAGATTATAAAACTAAGTGAACTTTTCAACACTTTTTCCATTCCAACATTATGTTTAGATAGCATACAATTATTAATTGTGGGATAAAAAAGATTAACTTAAATAATTTTTCCCT
>JAHAWU010000056.1 GCA_018383815.1 Candidatus Jordarchaeia archaeon
TGTACTTTTGATTTTAGGAGGGTATGTAGAAATGTCCTCCTAAAATCCTATTATATGGCTGGAATCTGGAAAAGACGGCACACAAAGCCTCCCTCTAAAAGCAGCCCACAACAAAAAATACATACCCCCAATGCAAAAACATACATATTACACTGCGCCAAGTACTTTATCCATAAATTTTTTAATCCGTGCTGATAGATAGTTTTTTGAAATGTCTTCGTCAATTAGTAATTGCGCATAATTTTAGGGTAACAAATTTAAGGGTAATGGAGCTTCATTAAATCAAATTTTAATGCATTAAATTGGGGTTGAAAACCGTGTCCATAGCTTATGACATAGCAAGAAAAAATGTGGTTATCTGTAAATCCGACGATCCTCTTCCAGAGGTTGCGAGGATGATGGTTAATGAGGAGGTTGGTTCTCTTTTAGTTGAGGATGATTCAGGAGAAATTGTGGGAATAGTGACGGATAGGGAAATTTTTCGGGTGATAGCTGAGGGAGAGAACCCGCAGGATCTTATAGCGGAGGATGTGATGATAAGTCCAGTCTATAAGGTTAATAGAAATGCGTCTATTATAGAGGTTGAGAGGATTTTTCAGCAGACAGGTGCGGAGAGGATCGCCGTAGAGGACGGTGACAAAATCGTGGGGATAATTAGTAGAAAGATCTTTGATAGGTTAATGAGCATGAAGGATACGGGTAGACTCCTTCCGGTTTAAATACCAAATTTGGTGCATATAAGATAGGTAAAAATTGTTTAAAAGGCATTAAGTTTAGAAAATTAGAGCAGCGGTTTATGGTATGGAGGATCAAGTGCACTACAATTTTTGTGGGTGGGAGTGTTTTTTGATGAATAATTTCCCCTATTCAAGAAGTTGGGGATTTGATAAATTAAGAGAATTAAAAAAAGATGGCTTGGATGAAAAGGAGAAAAAAAAGTTATTCCGCAAGCTCGAAAAGATCGCTCAAAAAATAGAGAGCGCCATTGGAACCTTTCCAAAAGCAAACATTTGTATTTTAAATACCCAGGGCAAAATATTTTATTGCAGCAGAGCTCAGAGGAGGGAGATACTGGAATTCATATCAGACTACGTGCAAAAAAATCATGAATCTTATCCCAAGGGGAGTTATGCCATACCTAGAAGCGATCTCTCTCTAATTATTTGGAAGCTGTCAGATAACGCTGCAATTACAATTTATACTGAAGGGGGGTTGGGAGCGCTGTTGTCTAAAACACCCTACATTATGCATTTTTCGAAAAAAATTGATCAAATGGTTGTGAAGTTGAGTTCTCTTCCTGCTGAAGAGTGCCTAATGTTATATGAAAAATTTACGCTTGACGGATCTAGATCAGAAATTCTGCGACATGAAATTTTTTCCCCAGTTTTCCAAACTAATGAACAAAAAAGTAAACTTTTGAAGGTATTTAATGAGGTAGAGCTGAAAGTGTTAGAGGAAATTGATGGTAAAAAAACAGTTCAAGAAATAGCTGAAAAAACAGGAATTCCATTAGAACTAGTTAGGAAAACCATACAGCGAGGAATAAGTCAAAGCATAGTCAAAAGGGTTAAGCAGTATCCCCTCATTAAAAGACTGGATAGGGGAAGTTTATTACTCTTTGGAATCGATCCCTCTTACATTAATTTTTACAAGGAGCTCAGAAGACTCTGCAATGGAAAAAGAACATTAGAAGAAATTGCTAGTCTCCTTGAAATTCCTGAAACAAAACTCGTAAATATTCTTGAGAGAGTAGAAAATTCTATAGAATGGATAAGGGAGGTTGAATAAATGAGGTTAGCGTATAAATCAATAATAATGGTACTAGCATTACTTATCATACCTGTCATCTTGCTGGCACTGATTCCTGCCCCCCTCTTGAAGTTTTCCATAAGGCTGGCCACAGGCATAGAATACCCTTTGGGACCCTTTATTTTAGTCCTTTCAACTACTGGGGACATTATGACTTTAAGTGAGTTCTTCGGGATGAATCCGCTTGTGGGCCCCGTTGTGATGGTAGTTCTGGCCACGGGGTTAATACTATTTACGGTGGCGGTTATTCAGACATGGAACCTATCTTCCTTGGTTTCAAGGGGCGCTTTATGGGAGGATTGGCGCTATATTGCTATCGCTGTGGCAGCGCTTCTTTATGCGGGATACCTCACCCTTGTCTGCTTCGTTTGGGCGGTTATAAACAATAATTATGCCATATTTAATAGCCCGATTTTCCTAGTTCCAGTAATTTCCTCCCTCATACTGTCACCCGCGCTTATCACCGTATCGTTCTATAGGTTCAGAAAAAAGGCAGAAGACTTCGTCAAAACGCTAGAATAGGAACACTTCTTTACCAGGGGTTGGTTTCCACTAAAATGTTAAAAGAACCGGGAGTATATTTTAATTTTACTGAGAAACAGAGGAAACCAAATGTATGTATTGGAGATTTTGGACAAGTGGGCCACGCTGCAAGAGAGGATGGAGGGAAAGAAATCAGACAAAAATAAACACGTAAAAGTTTTTGAGGAAATAGAATCTCCTGGAAAAGTAATTAGGCGACGAGAATTCCCGAGAAAAACAACCTAAAATAGTTCCCTAAAAAACTTGATTTATCAAATTGGCATCCTAAAAAATATAGAGAAGCGTGTTGTATTCTTATGTTGAGGGGAAAATTTTTACTTGTTTACAGTGAGTCTACTATTTATTACCTGGTGATTTGTTTTTAGTTCTTTTAACTGTTAAATCCTGCTTTTCCTCCCCGCGGGAACCATTTTTTGCTGCTTCCAACCCCGCCCGGCATGAAAATCCACAATAAAACAGGGGGTTAAACCCGTTTTCCCTCCCCTAACCACCACGGAAAGTCAAACACAAAAGAATATAAAAATCAGAACATCATAAAAAGTAGACTGATTGCTTGTTTACTTTTTTTGGAGTTCATTAATTTTTGATTCAAACATTTCGGCGTAGACGTTTTCACCCAAGTCTTTTGATATTATAATTGCCATTTTGTAGAGTTTTAATGCTTCCTTTATTTCTCCTTCCATCTCGTAGGTTTCCGCTTGTGCAAGAAGAACACTGCGTTTGCCGTCTAGCTCCTTTTCTGCTTCCTTTCTCAGCTTCGCCAACTCTGGATCGTCAGGCACCCTCCTCCAATCCAGCTTTCCTATAACCTCTTCTGAGGGGGACCAACTTTCTCCCTTTATTTCCCCCTGCTTTTCAGGGTTACTATTTTTCTTTATCTGGTCGTGTAACTTGTTGCTGAAATTTATCCAGAAAACTTTTCTGAGCGTTGCTTCCCAGTCAACGCGGGCTACGTAATCATTAGGGTTCCCAATAAAAGAAATTTTGCCATAGCTCTTATCCACATCACTTTCCGTCTGGACTTCCATAATCCCCTTTTTTTTATTTAAGGATTTAATTTTGAATCCCTGATCCGTGAAAAAGGCTTTAAGATCCTCAAGAACCACGTCTATGTTTGTGTTTAGTCCAACGTACTTTTTTTCATAACCGGGCAATGTCCTTCCTCCTAGGGTTCGAGTAAAGAACTATTTCCTTTTAGTTAGGCGCAACCGTAAGCTTATGAAATTTGTATTTTTTTCTTTTATAACAGTCAATTTCCACGAAAGGTCAATAATATTTTTTGGCTTCCACATTTATTTAAGTTCCGAAGCTCGATTAAAGACCGAGTGGAAATAGGGTATTGAATTGTAGCTGCTTCCTTTGATTAGGCTAGGGAAATAGTCCGCAAAGAATAGTTGAAAAAATTTATTTCTTTAGAATACGGTGTACGATTGATTTGCCTGGTTTCCTTTTAGTTCAAAAAAGGGGTGTAAGAAGTTTCTATTGGTGCTAAGAATTTTTAAACAAAACTGGTACAGTTTTGCCCCCCTGCTGGGAGCGCTAGAAAGGGATAAAAGAGTTAGTACTACGCCCATAAACATAATTAGAGATACCAGAGCTCTCACAGAGGACAGCATCGGAAGGATGTTTGAAGAGTATGGCAGAGTGGTTTTTGCATATTCTTTTTTCACTACGCAGACTCCAGTAATTCTGAACGAGTTAAAAAGAATTTTAGGTTGCATAAACCGCCTTGGGAAAGAGAACTTTACCCTTGTTGCCGGAGGGCCCCATGCCACTGGGGATGTTAGAGGAACTCTAAAAATGGGTTTTGATGTGGTAGTCGTGGGTCCGGGTGAAGCTAGCTTTCCAGACCTCGTCCATAATATTCAAGTAAATGAGCCAATTTTTGATACTCCAGGAATCGCGTATCTTCTTGACAACGAAGTGGTGACAAACAAGCCAAAAGAATCATCTTTGGATGAATTTTACGGTTTCTCGGAGAGGTTTGATATGTTTCCGCCCATTGAGATTAGCCGGGGCTGTCCTCATGGGTGCAAGTACTGTGAAGTGTCCTATATTTTCGGTAGAAAAATGCTTCATAGAAGTTTAGAAACCGTAAAAAAACATGTAGAAGCCTACGAAAAACGGTTTAGAAATAGAAGAAGCGTCGATATTAGATTTATTAGCCCAAACTCGCTCTGCTACGGTTCCCAAGACGGAAAAAAAGCAGAACCCAAAGCTATTGAAGGTTTACTAAGAACCATAAAATCATATGATAATACCAGGGTCTTCTTCTGCACATTTCCCTCAGAAGGCAGACCTGAAAACTTTGACGAAGAAGTGGCAGGAATTATTTCAGAGTACTGCAGTAACAAAACTATTGCCATAGGAGCTCAGTCTGGAAGCAACCGCATACTCAAATTAATGAATAGAGGACACACAGTAGAGGATGTTTACGCAGCAGTGGATTGCGCAGCAAAAAATGGTTTAGGCGCCTCTGTAGATTTTCTTCTGGGTTTCCCCTCAGAAACAAGAGAAGACCAATACAAAACTTACGAAGTCATTAAAAACCTTTTGAAGAGACGTGAAGTTAAAGCTAGGCTTCACTACTTCATACCACTTGTAGGAACACCCCTAGCTAAAAGCAAACCTGCACCCTTAGACAAGGATGTACTCAGAGACTTATATGAAATCGGCCGCGGCGGCAGGATTTGGGGGTTTTTCGACTCGCAGATAAAGGCTTCAAAAAGAATTAGTGATTTTCAAATCTGAAAAAAGGAGAAATAAAAGATAGAGGCTCATCCCATACCTGCACTTTTACCATTTTTCACATAGTTTAACTCAAAGTCATACTCCGTAGTTAGGCCAAGTTTATGAAGTCTTTTGTTTGCATCTTGAAAATTTTTGGCATTCCTGAGAGCCTTCCCGATGGGACTCAAACTATATACAGTCTTAGTATCAAAATAAAAGCTAATGGTTGAGATGATTGAGAGATTTACGCTACGGGCACCATCTCTAATCTTGAAAACTCCGTGTTCTCCCTTCCAAGCTTTTAGAGGAAGAAGGCTGGCTTCGGTTTTAACATACTTCACGGCTTTACTCATAATTGAAAAATCATCGGGTGTCATGCCTCGCGCACCCAAATATCCAGAGTTCTTGGCCACAAGCTCGTACCTCCCAATAAGCTCATCTAAGGTAAGTTCCCCGTCACAACCTGAACCAAAAACAGCTATGGCTGTTGGAATTTTCATTAAACTGAGGGCGGCAAGTATCGTACCGTCACAAAGAGGGCTCCTCAGCCCAGGCTCAGATCCACCGGCTAGAATGTCTCCTCCCACATCTACACCAATTATTAGGTTTAAGTCAAGTTTCTCCGCAGTTTCCTGCAGCCCTCTTGAGATTTCCCTCGCGGTTTTTGAAACATCAACAATTATTGTCCTCTTATTAAGAAAATTAGCCATGTTACTACACTGAAAGTACACCCCTTCGCGGGTATGAGAGTCTTTATATGTATAGGCGGTGCTATCAGATATTTTTTCTATATTTTGTATCTCCTCTAGTGATCTCGGGCCAGGTTTTGGGTCAAAGACTAC
Source organism: Candidatus Jordarchaeia archaeon (assembly GCA_018383815.1). Taxonomy (GTDB): domain Archaea; phylum Asgardarchaeota; class Jordiarchaeia; order Jordiarchaeales; family Jordiarchaeaceae; genus Jordiarchaeum. Next base: position 5,925 of record JAHAWU010000056.1, read on the forward strand.
ACGTTCCCAGCTCACACCCCCTAGAATTGTCTCCACTCCTAGAGTATTCAGATATTTGCTTGTTGGCAGTGTGCCCAAAATGTCCCCGCCACCGCCTACCCCAAAAACTAAAGCTCTACTTGATCTAGAGGCCATTTTCTCTATTGATTCCGGCATTTCGATTCTCCAAGCAAAATATTTTTTCAGGATGAACAAATCCGTGTCATAGGAATGTTTTCTAAGAGTATTTTAGGTTAGGAATTAGTTTATGTTAGGGGGGAATATAATCGATAGAATTAGTTCTTTTCGATTTTTAGCTCCATAGGTGAGTTGTTTATTAAGAAAAAGGAGGGTTGCCTGAGTAGTTTAGGCGATGCTTTCCTCAGATATTTCTATTCCCTTGTCGGTTATAACCATAATGTCTATTCCTTCTCCTGAAAGAACATCTCTTTTTGCTGCGGCCCTAATTGCTCGTACTGCGAGGTCTTTTCCCTCATTCACGCTCATTTTTTCTTTGTAGTGTCTTTCTAGGGTTCCCAGAGCTATCTCTGAACCTGAACCAGCTGCTGCGTAAGTGTCCTTTAATAGTGAACCTAACGGATCTAGGGTGTAAATTGTCGGTTCTCCATTATCAAGCCCGCCGATTATTGTTTGACTGAAGAAGGGCACCATTTTTCTTTCGTAAAGTATATTTGATAGAAGCGTGGCTGCGGAGCGAACACTTATTGGTTTACGCATCTCCATAGAGTACATTCTACTCATTGCTTCGAGTTCCTTAGATAAAACTTGCATATCGGCCACTAGCCCTGCGACCGCAATGCCTATTCTGTCAGTAATCTTGAAAACCTTCTTACCAGTACGGCTCAGGATAAGCCTACCATAAGTAACACGTTTTTCTGCGGCTAACACAACGCCGTCTTTGCAAACTATTCCAACTATTGTTGCACTCTCTGGATAACCAGACATTTTGATTCTCTCCTTAAACCCATGAATTATTCGGCAAATAAAAACTTTTTGTGAGAAAATTAACACACTACAATTTCAATCTAATTATCACCTTTTAATAATTTCTGTTCGAAAGTTTAATTTGTTAAAAATTTAAATTATAGTAAACTCACGGAGGTGAAAATTGAAAAATTTTATATCTTCTCTTAGCTGCTTGCCGATAGAGTTAAGTGTCTTTTTTTGTTTGTTTACTGAGGGATATGAAAGATGCAGCCCTTCTCAAAAATCAAGAAGATCCATAGACCACAGGAACTTCTTGATATAGTTTTCCACAGGGCTTCGCGTCTACCCCTAAATGTCCCTAACCGTGACCCCTTCATTGTTAAGGCGAGGAAACGCGAAGCGGCGCGTGTCAAGTTTATTTCAGATAGTCTCGAAAAGTATTTGACGAGTATTGTGAAAACTTTTCCAAATCTGGATAAGATTCACCCATACTATTATGAGCTGGCAGATGTTCTTGTGGGCATTGGTAGGTTAAAAGAGGCCCTAGCCTCTGTTGAAGGAATATCCCGGGTAATTAAAAAAATTGGTAAAGAAAAAGTTAGGGAGATAAAATTTTCGGAAAGCCCTAAATCAGCAGCGAAGGCTAGAATAGAGGCTTACGCCAGAATTTCCTCGGTAATTGAAAAAAGGGGAAAAAAACTAGATTTTTTAATAGAAGCCGCAAAAACACTATCAAAACTTCCCACAATTAGCACTGATGAGTTCACAGTTGTTGTTGCAGGATACCCTAACACTGGAAAAAGCTCTTTTGTCAGAAGCGTTTCCTCAGCAAAGCCTGAAATCGCAGAATATCCCTTCACAACGAAAAAGATCATTTTGGGCCATTTTTCCTACAACAACCAGCGTTGCCAAATAATTGATACTCCCGGCATCCTCGATAGACCCATGAATCAGAGAAACAAGATAGAACTTCAAGCCATAGCAGCTATTCGCCACATTGCTAACGTAGTCGTGTTTATTATAGACCCAACTTTAAGCTGCGGCTACCCCATAGAGCCACAATTAGAACTGCTGAGTGAAATAAAAGCCATGTTCCCCACACTCCCAATAGTCATTGTAATTAATAAGGTGGATTTAATGGATAATGAGCATTTAGAAGAAGTTGAAAGAAAGTTGGATAATCCAATCAGGATGGTAGCAATTCAGAATATCGGAGTCCAGGAAACAATTGAGGCAGTAATGAGGTACAGTAAACTCCAAGGAGAGGTGAAATATGAAAAGGGAGACCCCCACTGAAAACCTGTTCACGATTATAAAAAAGTTGGAAAATGAGCTTCGGCAAGCTCTAGAGAAAAAGCGGGAAATAGAATTTCCTCTCGCAGATATAGTAGAATCCGAAGCGGAATACACAGTTTTCATTGACTTGCCAGGGGCGGATAAGAACAAAATCATCTTAAACGCCGCAGATAACTATCTGGATCTCTCAGTAGATATCCAAAGCCCAGATTTTGGACCAGTCAGGTATCTTCTACGAGAGAGACCTCAAGGTTCCATTAAAAGACGCTTCACCTTCCCCGAAAAAATCGACGTCAACAGTATTAAAGCCAAATACTCGGGAAACAACGGAGTTTTAGAAATTCACATCCCCAAAAAAGGCACATCGGAAAAATTAGACAAGGTGGATTAATAACCAATCATGTAAGAAATACGCAAAAAGATTGAAAAAATAATATTTTGAGAAGAGCAATTTGAGCTAAGTGCCTAGACCGCATAATTAAACATGATAGTTTATATTATTTTGAATCAATAACCTTTGAGAAAATGGCCTAGACTGGATTCTGTAGATTTACTCCCTTAACACTGATTGTTCCGGATTCTCCTTCCTTACCTGTGACACTGAATTTAACGTTTAAGATTTTTTCAGTAACCCAAATGTTGCTCAGTAGATGAAGAGTTAATTCAGAAACTTTTATTTGGGATACACCGTCTGCAACTGCAAGGTAGGGAATCAGCATATCACCCATATGGGAATCTATAGGCGCGTTTCCATTAATTTCTCTCAAGAGTCTGTCTGCCGCTTCCTCACCTACTTTCTCTGCCGGTTTACCCTTCTCGCCCAGTACATCTGCACCAATAACGCTTCCCGAAGAAGTTTCGGCCCACAACACGATGCCAGATCCAGAGCCCAAGTGTGGATCCTTCTCCTTCTCATACCACTCTAGCTTAATTTCTACATTTTCAAAACCCGCTTTCTTCAACTTTTTTACTGCCGCATCTGCCTGCCTTTGACTAACATGTTGGGGTAACTTTACAGCGTGCGAGATTCCTCTAATTCTAAGTATTTCTCCTCTATCCATCAAGTTTAGTGGAACCAATTTCTGGACAGGAGTTAAAGTGGCTCTTACCAGCCCTCCTCCCCGAGGGTAGTGCCCTCTTCTAACAGTTACGATTTCTGACCGGTAACCCATTTTTGCCAGGATTGGCAGTGTAACATTGGTTATATAATCTATGGGGGGGCTCCAAGCCACGTCTGTTCCGCCTCTGATTTCTAGTTTGGTCTGAGATTGGGCGAAGGCGGCGCAGGGCATTATGGTTTGGAGAACTAGACTAATTGATCCTGCTGTGCCAATATCAAATTTGAATTCGCCTCCTTGGGGTCTATTGGGAGTAAAAGTTATGGTGTCTGATCCGATTTTAATCCCTGTTACTTGGGCCTGGGTTATTTTGGCCAGCGCATTTATTGCTGTGGCGTGTTGAGCTTTAAGTCCGGGTTCTGACCTTTTAGCGCGTATGTTATAAATTTTAACTGGTTTATTCACCAGAGCTGAGAGGGCCACGCTTGTCCTAAGAAGCTGGCCTCCACCCTCTCCTTGGCTTCCGTCTATCTCTATAATTTCTTACACCTCCTCTTGCCTTTACTATTTTTCCTCAGTTGAACTTCTAGAGAATGATGAAGGTAAGGTTTCTTATTAAGCAATAAGGGGCTCATTGGTTTAGGGCTATTCTATTGCCTTGAAATTTGAGGCCCTCATTTTGGAGGAGTTTCTTTTTAAGCTCGGGGCCGCCTCCAAATCCTCCAATCTCACCGTTACTTTTAACAACTCTGTGGCATGCAATTATTAGGGGTAAGGGATTTGCCGCCAGAGCGTTTCCTACAGCTCTGGCTGCGTTTTTGTTTCCTAGTTTATCTGCTAGTTTACCGTATGTGGTTACCGTTCCCCAGGGAATCTCTTTGGTTGCCTCTAAAACCCTTTTCTGAAAAGGAGGTAAGTGTGATATTTCTATGGGTTCATTAAACTCCACTTTTTCCCCTCTAAAGGTTCGAAAAATTTTTTGGGAAACTAACAGGCAGAGGGGGTCGTCTCTAAATTCAATGTTTTCATCATGAATGGTTCTCATTAATGCTTTTTTAGCCACATTTTCATCATTAACTGGTAACACTGTGGCGACTAGTTTGTTTCCTCGCCTAGCAGCCCCAGCGTACAGCCCGTCATTTCTCAGTATTGAGGCAATTATAGTCATATCTCTACGTCCCTATAGTGGTTAATGAACTTATAGTCATTATCGGTGTCATGGTAATTGTAGTCCTTTTTAACAATTTCTCTCAGTCTCCTGTCTCCCCCTATCTCTTTGATGATTTTGGCCACTTTTTCCGGAACAAGATGCTCCCAATCCTCGTTGGCCACAATTTTTTTACGAATCTCTGTGGCACAGTACAATTCTCTTTTATATAATGGTAGGCTCTGAACATCGTATCCCGCCTCTTGGAATAACACTTTAACAAGAGAATTATTCGAGAAAACTATTTGGAAGGGGGGAGTATATGAAGCTACATGGGCTACCCAGACGCGGTTATCGTTAACATCGGGAACTGGTATCACATAATACCTTCTGGGGTCTAAATCCTCATCCAGTGCACTTCTAATCATCCAAATTCTTTCACCAGCATTAAAAGGATCCCTGAACGTGTGACTGTACTGTGCACTGCCAATTGCAATTATTAGTTCATCCACCCTTTCTAACAGTTTTTTCACGACATACAGGTGGCCCAAGTGGAACGGTTGAAACCTGCCAACGAATAGTCCACGAATCATTACCATTACCCTTCAACTGGTACTACAACTAAACTGTTAGATTCATCACATTCTTCTTTGTATTATTTCATTAAAAAGCTATTTGGAAAATTTTTTCTAAACCAGGGCGCCATCAAAAAGGATACTATCTTGGCTTGGAAACCCTTTTTAATTTTCGAGAAAATAGGATTTAACTAAAAAGTCTTTTATGAAATTTGTTTATTTGGATTTTGGGAAGGGTGACTTATGCTTGACAAACACAAGATTATAGCATTACTTACAGATTTTGGTTTGAAGGAGTCGTCGGTAGCAGCCATGAAGGGAACCATACTGAGTATATGCCCGGAGGCCCAGATTATTGATATTAGTCATGAAATTCCCCTCTTCAATGTAAGGTATGGCGCTTTTGTGCTGGCTTCGGCGGCTCCGTATTTTCCTAAGGGCACCATTTTTGTGGGTGTAGTTGATCCAGGTGTTGGTACAGAAAGAAGGGGAATAGTTGTAGAAACCGAGAATTACTTAGCAGTCGGGCCTGATAACGGCCTCTTTTCGCTCCTTATGGATAGGGAGAGGGTTAGAAGTGTTTATGAAATTAGGAATGAGGATTTAATGCTTGAAAAGAAAACACACACCTTCCACGGTTTGACCATTTTTTCGCCAGTAGCGGCACACCTAGCGAACGGAGTTGAACCTAGAATGGTGGGCCCCAAAATTAACAATTATATTCGTTGGAGTATTCCAAAAACTATGGTCAAAGAAGGAGTAATATGGGGTGAGATAATACACATAGACCAGTTTGGTAATGGAATAACTAACATAACCGAAAATGATTTAAAAAAGATAGGTGTGACCTATGGTTCCAATATTAAAATCAGGATTGACGGTAAAAGAATAAATTCCCCATTCCAAAAGGCATATGGGTACACTAAAATTGGGAGTTATGTTTGCGTTATTGGAAGCTACGACTTTTTAGAGATATCAATAAATCAGGGTAACGCAGCTAAAAAATTGGGTATCAAAGTGGGAAGTAAAGTTAAAGTGGGTAGACTAATCAAATTAGGTGAGAAGAAAAACCCAAGCTAAATAAATGCCTGCTGAAAATTTTTGGTTCGAAATGAAAATCAAATGAGGACGATAATATCTAAAAATTTTGGATTTAGGGGAGCGTATTAATTTGTCCAAATTTTTCATTTATTTTGCTTCTCCTAATTTTTCCAGAATGCTTTTGAACACCTCTTTTTCTTCGCCTCGAGAAAGGGAGTACAATCTCTGAAGGATTAATTCGGGAGTTGATTTAGCGAGGTAGTTAAATTTGGGTGTTCTATCTACAATGAGGTTCATGTTTTCGTCGAGTCCCCTCGCAGAGATTCCATCCACTCTAACTTTGTTCTTAGTTAATTTAATAATTTCTTCGGACAGGTGGCTAACGAAAACTGCACATGTCCCCCTATTCTCACCCATGATGTCAAGTATTCCGGCAATAATTTTGGCCGCTGCTCCTGACTCAGTCATGGCCTCCACTTCATCAAACAGGGCAAGTTTGGAGGCGGGGTTAGTTATGATTGATACAAATCGTTTAAGATTTTGTTCCAAAGCCCCTGCGGATACCATTCCTTGGGATTTACCAAAGTAAAAAAGTTCCTCAAACAGGCTTAAACTCGCCTTCTTAGACGGAACAGGGAATCCCATTTGAGCCAATATAGCAATCTGGGCTATGAGTTGAATAGTCATGGTTTTTCCTCCAGAATTGGCCCCCGATAGCATAACAATTCTTTCGCCATTAGTGTTATCAAATTTTAAGCCCGGATCGCCCACCACATAGTTTATAGGGATAACTTTTTCTTTTCCTTTTAATTCCATCTCCTTCAGGAATACGTTCTGTCCGCCTTCAAATCCAATTCCAATGTTCTCAGTTTGAATTAAGGGAGCATTAAGATCATAATCTTTAGCGAATAACCCCACAGCAAAGAATAAGTCAAATTCAAGAACCGCCTGTACCGCCTTTCTGACAGCGTCCACGTGTTTTGAAAGTTTATCGGCGATTTCTTTTAGTATTGTGTATTCCTTGACTCTGTACTGTCTACGTAAAGTATTTTCTAATTCAATTGTTTTGGAGCGATTCAGCTCTATAGGTAGTAAAATTTCTTCCGGAAATACACCCTCTATCCAAGTCATTTCCTTAGCAGACAGCTTTAGAATTTTACAGAATCTATCCTCAGCCTCCCTTATGCAGTCCAATATAATGTCGGTAACCTCACTTGGCAGATAGCTTCTTAAACTTCCTGCTTCGATGGAGTCTGTTCTGGCGGCTTCCAGAATCCTAATTATTTGCTCTCCCCCCAGTTTTGCCTCGCTCTCAGACAGTCTTCTTCTTATCTCATCGTTCAGCCAAGTTTGTGTATCTAGTACTGCGGTGTCAAATTTTTTTAGGGCTCCTCGGTATCTGTCCAGTTCTGCGTTGTAACCCTCAGCTACACTCCCCTCTTCAGTTATTAGTCCCAGTAGGGTTTTTACCTCTTCCAAAATTTTAATGTCTAGCTGCGATTTAAATTCGTCTAAGGCCTTTACACTTGGTAGGGTATTGATTATTTTCGCCAAATCGCAGGTAGCGTTTATTACTTTGTAGTTTGTTGAGTAAAACTCAATGGTTAGCTCAGGGATCAAATCGTTCATAGTCCACTGAGAAGGAATTGTGAAAATGTTTTCGACATAATCAAGCGAACTATCATATTCTTCGCCATGAGCAATGTATAACACTAGGTCGTATCCCTGAGCATACTCTGAGATCTTTTCACCCGGTTCTAATAAAAGGGTATTAAGGTAGCGGTCAACCTTTTGTCTTCTGATTTCCTCGTAAGCCTCATTACTTTTTGTCAGGATCGCTCTGCCTTCTACCTTCTTTTTCACCACACCCTTTTTAAGAGGAGTAAGGATGCTAAGGAGATTTGATATCTCATCAATTTTTTCTTTACCAATAGTTTGAACAATTTCCTTTGCATCCATAAAACGGGCCAAGTTAGCTTTTATTTTTTCTATCTTGGATGGGGGAAGCGGCCAATAAAGCATCATTTTATTTCTAGCATACGCAGTCCTAGCATAGGATTGCGCTATTTCAATCAGGTGGTTGTAAATTTTTTCGATATCCTCAGTTTTCAGAACTTGGGAAGAAGTTACACCTTCCACATATTCGTAAGCATTTTTTACGATTTGAAATGCTTTACCAAGACCGATACCGGGAATGGCACCAATCTCGGATATTCTCGCATTTAAAACTGCTTCGAGCGCCTCCTCCTCAGACCCAAAGTATTCCACCAACTTTTCTTCTACCTTTTTTCCTATACCCTTTATTTCTCCGAGGCTTGTAACCATTTAAATACCACCAACCCTTCCAAACCGTATCAGATACATGAACCGCCCAAGAAGCCCTTTAGAACCTTTTTTAAATAGCATGGGTAAAAGAGAGCCTCCGCATTATTAAATTTTCCATTTTTTTCCAATTACATTCTTCAATCTAACCTAAACCTTATGAAATTATTTAAGAAATTCTACATATACGGTCTTTTTTGAAACCTCTAAACCTTACAATTTTTAAAGTATAGAAAATAATTTATTTTAATGCATTAATAATTTAGAAAGACCATATAGTTATTGAGTTTTTGACTTATTCATCGGCAATTACTTACCATTTAATTGTTAATTACCGACATGGCTCCCCGAGAATGTTTTGGCACTCCTAGCCCTTCAAAACATAGAATCTCCCAGCAAATGAGTATTAGAGACGATAACTCCGCCAAAACTATCAGAGAAAAGCAAATAGCAGAAAGTAAGGGAAGAGTACTAATATGAGCCATTGGATTTGGATGGTACAGAACAAGTATAAGAAATGTTTCGCAAAATATTCCATTAGATTTATATTAGAGAAAGTCTTAAAACTAAACAACAGAATTCGAATCGATTGAAGTTATTTTTAATTATAAAAAATTTAGTTGGGAAAAGACCAAAGTTAATCTTCTCACTTCGTTAAGGCTTGGGTTGGGTTAAAAGGAGAGGTAATAGTATGAAGGCAGTGGTATTAGCTGGAGGCTATGGCACCAGACTGCGGCCCTTAACTTATACTACGCCTAAAACCATGTTGCCTATTTGCGATAAACCTGTTGTAGAGTGGATAATTGACTATCTTAGTAAACAGGGCTTTGACGAAATTATTATTACCACTAACTATTTGGAGGATAAGATTAAGAAACATTTGGGGGATGGACGGGATTTTGGGGTAAAAATATACTATCCTAAGGAAGATGAACCGCTGGGAACTGCGGGTTCAGTTAAAAACGCTGAAAAGTATCTTGATGAAACCTTTGGGGTAATACAGTCAGATAATATCACAGAGATAAGTTTGGCAAGTGCCTTAAAATTCCATAAGGAAAGAGACGGTATAGCTACCATTTCACTTGTAGGGGTGGAAAACCCCTGGCAATTTGGTATAGCAGAGCTAAACAGAAAAAATCAAATAAAAAGATTTATTGAAAAGCCAAAACCGGATGAATGCTTCAGCAACCTTGCAAGCACAGGGCTCTACATCTTGGAGCCTGAAATTCTGGATTACATTCCGGAGAATACTCCTTTTGACTTTGGCAAAGACCTCTTCCCTCTGATGTTAAGGAAAGGCAAACGCATCTATGGTTATAAAGCAGAGGGATTTTGGGTAGATGTGGGTAAACCTGAAGGATATATGAAAGCCACAGAATGGATCGTTAGCCAGATAAAGAGGTACATAAGTGAAACGGCGGAAATAGAGGGAAAAATAAGCGGCCCAGTCCACATCGGAGAAAATACAGTAATAAAGAAAGGCACAAAGATTCAAGGTCCAGCAATTATTGAAAATGACTGTACAATAGAAGCAGATGTCCAGATTCAGCCCTGTTCAATTGTGAAGTCGGGAGTAAGTATAGGAAGGGAGACCAAAATCGACAAAGCTGTAATGTACCAGAACTCAAAAGTTGCCTCTAATGCCCACCTCCAGGAATGCATTATAGCCGAAAACTGTGAGGTGGGGAATAAGGTGGAAATAGGTAAACTGGCAGTCGTGGGACCAAACTGCAAAATAGCAGACTCAACCGTAGTTTTACCTGGGTCAAAAATATGGCCAGATCTGTGGGTTGAAGGCCAAATAAGTGGTATAGTAAGAACAAAGATCTAAGTACAGTACAAATAGTTAAGAAAAGAGGATTGTACAAAAGTTTTTTATACTAAAATATTATCTTACCGTTAATGCAATGCCCATTGCTATTTAGGGCAAGTTAGCGCTAATCAGAAAAGTGGATAAACGACGAATTAAATAAAAAAGAATGTTGCAGAAATTTTAAAAACTGACAAGGAATGAGCAACAATTTCTAAAGAGGTTCAAAAATGAAGCTATGGTTATTAGATATTCTGGCTTGCCCCATTGAAGGGTGCAAAAGTTATCCTCTTAAGCTTAAAATCTTCAGCTGGGAGACCCAAAAAGAGGATTTCGAAAAAGTTTTTGAGGATATACAAAAAAAGGACCTATTCTTTCTAAAAAAGGCCCTGAAGGGCAGAATCACAATTGATGAATCAGGATCTACTGTTAAGATAGAGGACGAGATGACTAAGGAACCTTTACCGCTTAAAGACTATCTCAAAACATTCGCAGAAAAATTAGACATATTAACCACAATCGAAGACCTGAGCGGCACCTCTTCAGCACAACTTGTAAAAAAGGCGTTGGAAACTAGAAAGGAAAAGCCCCCAGCAAGTCTCACCCCCGAACTCACCACAAGCATATACCTGATAAACTGGCTATTATATCGAGCCGAGGTAGAGGAGGGCCTAATGATTTGCGAAAAGTGCAACAGATGGTATCCCATAATAGAAACAATACCCCACATGCTACCCGACGATCTCCGCGAAGCCAAAGAAGACAAGGCCTTTTTAGAAAAATGGAAAAACAATATTCCAAAAAAGATTCTGAACGAGGGGAAACCATTCAATCTAAAATAAAGGCACAAATGATTCTCAAATACCCATTTTGGGAGTACAAAACACTTTAGCCAAAGTATATTAAAACAAAGAACAAACCAGTAACAGTCTTCCAACTATTAAGGAAACAGTTTATGAGGAGCCCAGAAAATGGTGAAAATAAAGGTTGACAAAAACAAGTGCGTCGGCTGTGGGGTGTGCGTAGAGGAATAAGGCACCAGCCTTACCGCGTAAAAATCTGCCCCGCAGAAGTGTACAAACTCGAAAAAAATTTAGCAAAGGTAGTATCTGAAGACGAGTGCCTAGTCTGCAGGGCATGCGAAATCCAATGCGACTATTCAGCAATCACTATAGAAGAAGATTAAGCCTGACACCCTTTTGTCATAATAATAGAAATCAATAAAGATAAGAGTTAAAAACTCAAAAAGTATACATAACATACGAATTCTTCCCAAAAAAGAAAAAGCCTTTAGCCCGGTGGTGTAGCGGACAAGCATAGAGGGCTTTGGACCCTTTGACCGCAGTGCAACCACACTATTGGTTTAGCCGCGGAATTCGAATCTGCGCCGGGCTACCAATTCTTTTTTCAAATTATAAATTATACAAAGAGCAACCCCATCAAGGGGGGAGATTATGGTATGGGCTTGAGTCATTAGTACTATCCAGACAGAACAGATTCTCGCTGTCGTATTTGCATGGCATCATTTTTCCGTACAAAGGCGTTGGTGTGAAAGTCAAGTCGCGAGAAGTGTGAAAGAATACCAAAAAGAGGATACTAACAAGGGGTTAGATTCGAATCCTGTGCTTTCTGAAAGTCATTTTTATTCGAATTGTTTCTCGTTATCAGTATATGTAAGAGGGACATTATGACTAGCTGCGATGTGAATTTTTGCCAAAAATTTTTGTTTCTCCAGAGTTGTTTTACTTCTAGCCACCTGGATATACTAGTTTTTTTGGTTTGTAGTGGATGTGTTAGATGGTTTCTCTGCGTAGGTCCTGTATTCTCTTGTCCAGGTTTGATTCTGCTTTTCTGAGTTTGTTTTCTTGAGCTTCCTTTAGTTTGAGGTAGGTTTCTTTGTCTAGGCGTTTCATGAGGTACCTTCTTCTAAGGCTTTGTAGAGCCAGTTTGGCTTGCTCTCGGTCTGCCTCATTTATTTCAAAGTATCTGATGTCTGACGCGTATTTTTTATCTGCCTCTATGAGTTTGGTCTTTATTTTGTTTATTTCACTTTCAAGTCTGGCTAGTTCTTTTTCCGAGTTTTTTATTCTTTGGGCATACTCTAACTTGCTAACCTTTTTTCTAAGGGCGTCTTCACGTAAACGTTCCATTTCGAGTATTAATGTATTCTTTTCTTCGTACAGGTCGAGGAATTCACTGAGAATCGAAGCTGTAACTTCTGCGGGTCTCACTATGGCTGGTGCAGCCTTTACGCGACGTGACCTGACAAGGGCGTAAGCAGCAGCTGCGGAGCCAAATGCTAGCATTAGAGTAAGGGGGCGAAGATAGGTGTTTGGGAATCCGACGCTGTAAAGGAAGTATGATAGTGTATTTTGTGTCGGAATGACGTCTTCGTAGGCGTAAAGATAAGTGTTCTTATTGCTTGAGGTAATGGGCAGTGTTGGAGGACTCTGGAAGGATATGCCTAGGAAATTGGTGAATATCATGGATACGTAGAAGTTTTCAATTATTCCCCCATAGTTAGGAACAATGTTAAAGGCGAGTAGGTAAGTTCCAGAGCTGCCAATTTGTGAAAACACTATGGGAATAGTGTATGTAAGGTAGTAGACGTAAGTTCCATTGGGGGGAATCGAGTAGCGTGTGTAAATTTCTACGCTATCGCCTGCAAGCCAAGACGTTAGGGTTCCAGCGGCGTCATTGGCCTCAAACTTTACTGTGCCCGCGGGAGCTTGAAAATAGATTTTATTTAGATTTGAAACTCCTTTATTTTCTATTAGATGGACTTCTATTACATTTATTCCCAACCAGGGATCGACTGTTACTTGCCTGTAGACTGTTTTAAGCGAAACAATAGAACTCCCATCGTTAAACGTGAAGTTTATTCCCAGGGTATTGCTGGCGTCAAAGGGTGATATATTAGCGTAATTGTATTTTAGGGAGGACGTAGAATAAGCGCCTTTAGGTAATGTCACTGAAACTCTGCACTCTTCTGTTCGGTAGGGTGAATAAGGATAAGCGGGGAAGCTAAACCGCATCTGAGAGCTAACTGTACTGAGTGTACCATTAAAATATTGTTTTAACGTAAATGTATAGTTGTCCCCAGGAGCTAGTGATTGGTGGAATATTATGCGGATTCCATTTACTCCTCCTGAAAAAATTGATTCTGTGTTAAGTTGGATGTTTTCGTGACAAGCAGTGTACGTGATAAGCTCAGACCACACATTCTCGGGGTAGAGCACATCTGCAAATGTTGCAGAGTTGGTTCCGTCGTTTCTCACTGTGAAAGTATCTGTAACAGTGGCTATGCCAAAGTTGTTTATGAAGATATTTCTTAGCACTAAACTATTAGTTAGATTGCTGGTGGATGTGATTTTCATGTTTTTCAAAGGCACAGTGTTGGTGGTTTGAATGAGAGGGTAGTGGTAAATGGGAGAGTAGGCGTTGCTATTTAGTATTATGGCAGTTGCAAACCCCATTGTTAGAATTAACAGTGTCAATAGTACAGCCGTACTTTTTTGCAAGTAATCACCTTTGGCCAGGATTTATAACAATTTATACCGAAACCCAAATATTGGGTTGCCTTGGAACATGAATAGTAATGTTGCTCTATTGTAGTAATAAATATAAATGTGTGCAATTTTTGTTTGTAAAATGTTTATTTGGGTATAAAAGTCTTGCTTTAACTGGTCTAAATGGTTGGTGGCAGCGTGATATACCTTAAACCAATTGAAGTACTATATGTTATATTTGGGTTCTTCTTTTCTTTTCTGATTTGTAATTTTTTGGTTCCCTACGTGATGAGGAAGATGAAGGATTTAAAAATTACGGGGGTTGACGTACATAAACTCGATAAGCCAGTTATACCAGAAATGGGAGGGCTTGCTATTCTGATTAGTATAATTGTGGGCTTGCCGCTGACCGCCGTACTCTTTGAGGACAACCTGATTAGACTGAGGTTGTTAGGGTTTTTATTAACTGTGGCTGCTTCGGGAGCGGTAGGAATTATTGACGATTTAAAAAGGTTAGGGGCATACACGAAAACCATACTTACCGTAATTGCCGCCCTCCCACTACTGATAATAAACTTTTTCTATCCCATCCTAGTTTCTTCTCCACGTTTCCCTTTCATTGGGCGAACCAGGTTAAGCATTCTTTACCCCATATACGTTCCAGTTAATGTGGCTGTTTGCTCCAATACAGTAAATATGTTGGATATTATGAATGGGGTGATGCCCGGAACCGCCATAATAACATTTGGGGCTATGCTGTGTTGCTCGGTTCTCTTAGATTCAAAAACGGGTATAATTATATCGGCGGTAATGCTGGGTGTAATGATAGCGTACTATAGGTTTAACAGGTACCCGGCTAGGGTTTTTTCGGGTGATGTGGGTTCTTTAACTGTGGGAGCCGCGATTGGTGCTCTTGCAATTGTGGGAGAGTTAGAAGTAGTCACAGTTATAGCGCTGATACCTTTCATTATGAATTCTTTCTACATGTTGAGCAGTATGGGAAAATTAATGGAGTATAGACTCGTAAAGTCGCCGGCCACCATGCTCCT
>JAHAWU010000002.1 GCA_018383815.1 Candidatus Jordarchaeia archaeon
AACAGCATTGCCAGCAGCCTCCCCACCTCGCTCTCCGGGTACCGGTACTTTCCTCCGGGGGTCTTTATGAACTTTATTTTGCCGGCGTAGGCCCACTTCTTCACGGCGACGTAGGACACTCGGAACAGCTTTGCCACTTCACCCGTGGTGTAGAGCTTCTCCATGGCTAAGTATATAAGTTTCGAAAATTAATAAACTTTACGCTAAATAGAAGCAGTTTTACCCCCAAAACACGTAGTGCTATATGTTGCGGTGAGTGGCCCCAGACGGGCGAGTCCCTCAGCTACAATGCATGCCCCAGTGACCCCCACTTCGCTTCCCATTCCTCCATACTCTTCGGGAATTAGGGTTCCGAACCAGCCCTTCTGGGCTACCTTTTTAACGATATCTTCGGGATTCTCAAATGTCTAAAGAGCCTCAGCCGCCCTTGGAGCATTTTCCTCAACAAACTCTTTTACTTCTTCAGCTAGCTTTTTCTGACTTTCAGTCCACCAAGGAAACGTTTCCACAAACACACCTCCGCAAAAAAGGAATCTAACAAAACAAAATGAAACAATGATTAAACCTCACATCCTTTTTATGAGTCAACTTCTCCACATATCATTGTTTTAGGTTTCACTGAGATTATTTTTTACAGTCCTTGCTTTTTCCATTCTGGCTTACGTTTCTCTAAGAAGGCCTTTGCTCCCTCGCTGAACGAGTCACTCCTCATAAGCATGGATATTGCCATTTCCGCCTCTATGCGAAGGGCTTCTTCCAGAGGGCGCCCGATTCCTCTTATTATGGCCTCCTTGTCGGAGCGAATCGCTCCCTGGGGTAGTTCACATATGGACTCAGCGAGTTCACGAACTCTATCCATAAGCCGGTTTTGAGGCACCACCTCTGAAACTAATCCCATGCGTAGAGCCTCCTGAGCTCCAAAACGGCGTCCAGTGATGGCCAGTTCTAAAGCCTTTGCGAACCCAACTATCAGGGGAAGCCTCACTGCTCCTCCGTCGGCGAAAACAATGTTCCACCGTCGCTCGAGCATGCCAAACTCGGCATTCTCAGAGGCTATGCGGATGTCGAGGGTGAGGGCGGTTTCAAAGCCCGCGGCGAAGCAGTAGCCATTAATGGCTCCTATGGTGGGCTTGAAAATGTCTAAACGGCGAGTGTAGCCGCAAGGTCCAGGTGAATTGTAGAGGTGAACTCGGTACTTGTCAAAGTCTTTGAGTTCCTCTAGTACGCCAGTGTGGAAAGCGGCGTCTCTTAAGTCCCAGCCGCTGCAGAAAGCCTTGTCGCCTGCCCCCGTCATTATGGCAACATAGGCGTCATCATCGTCTCTAAATGTTTGCCAAGCCTTGTGGAGCTCCTGGGCCGTTTCCCAGTTGAGAGCGTTGTGGACTTCGGGACGGTTAAGAGTGATGGTTACCACATGTTCATCCTTCTCATAAATAATGTTTTTATAAGGCATAGAAGCACCTCTCTCATTCTTTTTTTGGGAATGGATTGAATGGATTTGGATTGGTTGAAGTATAAAAAGGAATTGGTGAATTTGGAGGAAGGGGGGTTTGCTCATTTTTGGTGGTAGGGATTTGTTTTGTTAAACTTTAAATTGGTGGATGGATATAGATTATGTTTAAGGAGCCACTTTTTAAGGGGTTTTTTGAGATGTCTGGTTATGATGTGGTGGTTGTTGGTGGCGGTATTGGGGGTACGGCTATTGGAGGTATTTTGGCCTATAATGGTTTGAAAACTCTTCTGGTTGAGAAAAATGAGGTTGTCGGTGGGCGCTGCACAAGTTATGAGAAGGAGGGTTTCAGGGTGGATGTGGGTGTTCATACCTTTGGAAGGTCGGGTAAGGGCCCTCTGGGCGCTGTTCTGAGAATAATGAATATGGAGGATGCCGTGGAGTGGGTTCTGGCGCGAAATCCGGGTCCGGCGCAGTTTTATGGGGGCAAGTTTTGGAAGTTTCCCAGAGAACTTGAGAAGTTGGTTCCAGAATCGGACTATAGGGAGCTCATTAAGTTGCTGGGTGATTTGATGCAGATAGAGGACACCCACAAACTTGACAGTATCAGTTTGAAATCTTGGTTATCCCAGTATACAGACAATATTCTGGTTCACTCATTCTTTAACGGTATTTGCACCATGTACTTTGTGGTTCCCTACCATGAAGCCTCGGCTGGAGAATTTGTGAGATGCATGTCCTCGCTTGCAAAAGATATGAGTACCGGCTATCCCAAAGGTGGATGCATATCTATTCCACAGGCATATGCTCAGGGTATAACAAAATTTGGAGGGGATGTGAAAACAGGGATTTCAGTTAAAAGGATTGTGGTTGAGGATGGCCGCGTGCAGGGTGTGGAGCTGGATAGCGGCGAGTTTGTTTCCTCTAGAATAGTGGTTAGTAATGCGGGGATAAGGGAAACCGTGAATAATCTTGTGGGTAGAGAACATTTTGAGAAGGAGTATTTGGAGTACGTAAAGGGACTCAAATATTCTATGAGTGCCTTCACAGTCAAACTGGCATTGAGGGAGCCAGTGACCCATTATAAGATAGTTAACTCCATGACTTTTGAGGATCCAGAGGAAAAATTTAGAGCAATAGGGGAGGGCAAGGTTCCAGACCAAGTGGACTTGATGGTTATAGTACCTTCAAACTATGATCCCAGCTTGGCACCCCAGGGTAAACAGTTAATTATAGCGGGGACAGCTGTACCTCGGGAAAGTTTTGACAAAAACAGGGAGAAATGGATAAACAATGCCATGGAGAATCTGGAGAGAATGTTTCCAGGGCTCTCAAAGAATTTATTGTGGCAAGACATTACCACCCCCAAAGACATCGAATTATTGGGTGGGAAAGAAGCGACAGTGGTGGGAATCGCACAAACCGCAGAGCAGTCAGGAGTCAACAGACCCAAATCAGTACTACCCATAAAGGGATTGTACCTGGTGGGCGGAGACGCTGGAGGCTGGGGAATAGGAACAGAACTAGCTGCGGAGAGCGCAATTAATTGTTCAGAAATAATTCTTAGAGAAGTGAAAAAAGTAAAGGGGTGAACCACGACCTAGAATTTTGGCGGAACCTATTTGGAGTAGCGTTCCACAATTTTCAAAACGTTTTGGGCTTCTTTTCTCGACATACAGAAGGTGCACAGAAGCAGTCCCCCGTGTTTAAGTTTGGATAGGAGTAATTCTACTTCGTGGGGCTCACAGTCAATTTGGAGACATTTCCCAGCGTCTTGAATGCGTGTACACACATCTAGCCACTCTGACATGGGTTTTGAACCCGCTCCAGGAACCCACTGGATACCATCTAAAGAGTCTATTTCCAAGAGAGAATCCAAGTTTCCAAGGGCCATGGGTCCATCTAAGTGGTAAATGGAGTTGTTAAGCTGCTTGGAGATTTTTTCCTGCTGTTTGAGGAAAAATTCTCGGAACATTTTTGGGGAAACCAGACCCGAAAAGTCATCCTGTAAAGCGAAATACTTCCCCCTGGAATACGCTGGAATCCAGGTGATGGAGCCCTTCTGCACCCGCGAAATTTTCTCGTAGTAGGTGTTGAAAACAGTGAGACATATGTCCGCCAGTTTTTCAACTAGCCTGCGCACCACTTCTGGCTCAGTAAAAAGGCTTTTCACCAGCTTCTGAGCGCCAATCGTGGCAACTAGAGAGTCCCCTCCATAGTGAAGGTCTGGGATTCCCACCAGAAAATTTCCCTCCGCAACCTCGCAAATCCTGTCAATTAGTTCACACATAAACCTCCACCACTCATTATCCTCCCTCAAAACAGGTTCATAGCCTGACAAATCCTCAAGGAAGGGTTCCGCCCAGGAGGTTCCCTCATCCATAAATACCAGTTTCCCTCCCAGAAAAGCGGTGAAGGAATCCGGCCCAATATTGGGCATATAGTAGGGGATTGCGTCACCCATATAGAGAGTGTTTTCAAAGCCCAACTCCACCTTGTATAGAACATAATCTATGTTTGTCCACTTTTCCTCCACACTTTGGGGAGCCGGAAAATCCCAAAAGTTAGGAGTATCTTTGGGAGCAGTTAAATAAATCATGGGCCTATCAAGAATTTCCCTATCCCAAAAAGCATCGAAGCGCTGCTTTATGGTTTCAAAATCAACCTCATCAAGATAAGATCTCATCCACAAAACCTCCAAAACCAACCAGTGGTGGAATAGTGTCGGCAAATTAATTCATAGGACATAATGGCAACTCTAGAGTTTGAAGTCGTCCCGGTCAAAAATGGATTCGTGTTTAATGCCATGTGATGCCAGCCTTTCTTTGGCTCCCTCTAACAAGTCAACAATGGTTATGCTGTGTTCCACCTGGCACCCCGCTTCCCTTATAGTTCTGGCAACGTGGAGAAGGGACTCTCCGCTTGTGGCCACATCGTCCACCAAGACTGCAACGTTCCCCAAGTTACCTTCAATTAGCTCCCTTAAACCATACTTTTGAGTTTGCTTCCGCACATAGAAACCGGGAATCCCACCCAGGGCACAAATGATTGAAATAATGGGAAGTGAACTGTCCTCGGTGCCGCCCACACAATCGGCCTCATACTGTTTAATTCTGGGAATCATAATGTCAGCAATCATTTTGCAGCCCACAGGATCCAAGGCTATGGGCCTCAAGTTGAAGTAATAGGTGCTCATGCGGGTACTTGAAAGAATTATGGGTTTACCAGTAACAACTCCCTTCTTCAAAATCAGCTTTTTAAGCTCCTCTCTAGTCACAAAACCGCCTCAAAAACACTATATTTGCAAAACCTGAACAGTTAAATGACAATACTCAGACAATACTTCTCTTAGAAATCTCTTAAAAAACTTTTTACAAAAGCAAGCTCAGTGGCGATGCAGATTAGTCTGATTCTAATCCTTTTTTAGGGCTCTAAATGGAAAAAGAAGCTCTATTAAACGCTTCTCTTGGAGGCGAAATCGGACGAATCCACATAACCGAAGTAATGATTTAAACAAATAAAAATTAAAGTTGATAAAAAAGAGGAGGGAAGGGTGAGGTTTTTACTTTCCTTTGAATTTGGGAAACCTTTTTTCTAGGAATGCGGTGGTGCCCTCTACCATGTCTTCTGTTCCGAAGAGAACGCCGAAGACCCCTGACTCTACCATTAGTCCTATGTCCAGAGGCACCTCTGCTCCATAGTTTATGGCGTACTTGGCCATCTTCAAGGCGATTGGTGGACCTGCGGCAAGCCTGTTTGCAAAGTTTTTGACTTCCTCTTCAAACTTGTCTGGCGGGAATACCTTGTTTATTAGGCCCATTTTCTGAGCCTCCTCCACGCTCACCCGGTCTCCCAGCATAACCATTTCTTTTGCTCTGCCCAAGCCCACATATCTGGAAAGCCTCTGGGTTCCGCCGGCTCCGGGTATTATTCCCAAGAGTATTTCGGGTTGTCCCACAAATGTTCCCTCTTTTGCGAGTCTAAAGTCGCAAGCCATAGCAATTTCCAGTCCCCCGCCTAGAGCAAAACCATTGAGGGCTGCTATTATGGGTTTTGGAAACTTCTCCATGCGGGTTGTGACCATTTGCAGTCTTCGAGTGGCCTCAAAACCCAGGTTTGGTGTTCCACCCTTGAATCCCGTAATGTCCGCTCCTGCGCAAAATGCTCTATCACCAGCACCAGTAATTATGAGAACCCTTACTTCTTCATCGTCCCACAGCTCGGTTAAACAGTGGTCCAAATCTGCTGTGAGATCAGCGTTTATAGCATTTAGCCTCTGCGGCCGATTAAAGATTAGCCACGCCAGTGGAGGCTCCCTCTTAAAGATTGTAGCCTTGTATGTATATCCCGCACCTGCATAATCATAGAAGCCCTTTCCCGCCTTAACACCAGTATGTCCTTTTTCTACCATCTCGGTCAGTAAGGGGTCTACCTTGTAGTAGTCTCCATACTTGGCTTCCTTTTCCTTTAGTATGTTGACTATGCGGTCGATTCCCCACTCGTCGGCCAACTCGCAGAGACCCTTGGGATAGCCTAGTCCCAGCTTGACTCCCATATCTATGTCCTGGGGATCTGCAACATCGTTCCTAATGAGCCACGCTGCGGCGTTAACTACGGGGGCGAATAGTGGTACGGGGTCAACCTTTTCTCCCACACCAGCGGGTATTGATGGGCGGCCCTTGCTCCAGTCGTAGAATCCTTTCCCAGCCTTCCATCCATACTCTCCTTTACTGGCTTTTTCCACGAAGAGTTTCTGGGGTCCAGGAGCCATGGGGTCTCTCTTCTTTGTTTCCTCTGAAGCCTTAACTATGGTGTCTATGCCGCTATAGTCCGCCACTAGGAAGACGCCCATTGGTAATCCAACCTTGTAGGCTAGGGCGGAGTCTATTTCCTCCACGGTGGCTTCTCCCCGCTCCACGGTTCTTGCGGCTTCCGCGAGCAGTGGTCCCAGGAGTCTGTTCACTATGAATCCTGGAACATCCTTTCTGCACACTACCACCATTTTGCCCATTTTCTTTGCCATTTCCACCGTGGTCTGAGTGGTTTCATCGTCAGTTTTGTCTCCCCGAATTATCTCCACCAATGGCATAAGTGGCGGGGGATTGAAGAAGTGCATCCCAATAACTTTCTCGGGTCTCTTGGTTGCACTGGCTATTTCCGATATGGGAAGCGTGCTGGTGTTAGTTGCAAGTATGGCGTGTTTAGGCGTCTTCTCATCGAGTTCTTTAAAGGTCTTTTTCTTGAGATCCATAACCTCCGGTATGGCTTCAATTACAAAGTCTGCGTCTCTAACAGCCTCGTCAAAATCTACAACGCCGTGTAATCTTTTCCAGCTCTGATCCATCATCTCCGGGGTGATTCTCTTTTTTTCGGCGAATTTTTCTAGGCTTTTTTTGATCATGCTCATTCCTTTGTCGACGAGCTCCTGGTTTATGTCTCTCAGGTAAGTCTCAAAGCCGGCTAGGGCTGCGAGTTCCGCGATTCCGTGGCCCATAACTCCAGCGCCCAACACGGCTACTTTCTTAATCTCATCTATTTTGACCAAATTCATTCTCCCCTAAAATCCTTTGAATCTAAGAAGATTCGCTCCAGATATAAAACTTTTCGCCAAAAAAGTTCGCTGGCTCTCTACAATCTTTTTACTGGCTTACAAAATTTGAGAAATGGTGGTAGCTGATCTCTGGTTACTTCCTCTATTTATCTTCACTTGTGATTGCCATTAGTGCCACTTATTGAGGATTTATTCAATACTTACAATGTGTTCAGGCTGGCTCTCTTCCCAGAGTTACCAAAAAACAGCGGGGAAGTCATCTCCCTAGGGATAAAGAAGGGGAAGCAGGGATAAATGGCTAGAACAAATTTAACATTGTAGGTGTGATTTGTCGAATAGAAGACACAGGCACATCTTTTATGTTGTCTTGTTCCCGGCTTTCCTATAAAGGTTTATAATTGTTGCATTCCAAATTGTAAATTGGGAGTGTTTTTATGGGCACTGACAGGGTTTCTGTAGAGTACCGGCGGCTTTTAAACGATTATGTTTCATACATTTATTCACACTTTGGGAATAGGTTAAGGTCAGTGTGCCTATTCGGCTCGGTGGCTCGGGGAGAGGCTACCCCCACAAGTGATATAGATGTTTTGGTAGTTGCTGAGGATCTTCCACGAGATGTGGGTTTGAGGACTAGAGAGACGAACTGGATTCACATCAAGCTTAGAGAGACCGAATCCTACCAGGCGCTTAAAAAACTGGGAAGAAACTGCTTAATTTCAGACATATTCCTTACACCCCAAGAAGTGGAAACACACCCCCCCATACTTTTAGACATGATAGACGACGGAGTAATCTTTTACGATAAAGACAACTTCCTCAAGAACGCACTAGAAAAACTGTCCGAAAAACTGAAACAGTTGGGAGCTAAAAAAATCAAAACGGAAAAAGGCCATTACTGGATTCTTAAACCCGACGCTAAGCCCTCAGAGGTAGTTGAGATTTGAGAAACACAAAAATGGCTTCCGACCACATTTTCAGAGCACAAAGATGCTTAAAGGAAGCCGAATTAGCCTTATCGGAGAAGGACTATGCGGGAGTGGTGAGAAGATCGCAGGAAGCCCTAGAGCTTGCAATAAAGGCCGTTTTAAGATATCTGACAATTGAGTACCCAAGGGAACATGATGTAAGCGGCGTTCTCGTGCAAGCCGGAGACCGTCTGCCCAAATATTTGAGAGAGAGGCTTCAAGATATCGTAGAACTTTCAGCAGAGCTAGCCAGGGTTAGGGGGCCTGCGCTCTACGGCTACGAAATAGAGGGAATACCTGCCAGAGAATCCTTTGGAAGAGACTATGCAGAAAACATTTATCACGGGGTAAAGGAGATTGTGAATCTCTGCTCCGAGTTCCTTAAAACCAGTATAAATTTTAGAAAATAGTAACCCCTCCGGTCCATGTGTTCGAGTGGCACTCCTGTTTGTGGGATTCCTTTTTTGTGGCTGGGTTCTTGAGGCAAACTCTCCCAGTTTTTAACACAAACATGTATAAAATGGGGGCTGGAAGGCATACAGAGGCAAAGGGCCAGGGCAGGAAGGACACAAAAAATCAAACGTAAGGAGTCCTGTCTAAACATATGGCTCCGGGGACTATAGTTTTATGTTAGGGGTTTGGAGTGTTTCCAGACCTCTAGAAATTTTTCTCTTAGTTTGGAGACATATTTTTTGTGGGTTGTCCAGAATCCGGCGTCTAGAGCAGGTGAGTCGGGGAGGTCTTCAAGCATTACCACAGCGGTGTTTGCATCGTATACTACCATTCGGGGTAAGGGGTGGTCTTCGGGCAGATACCACTTGTTTGGGGTGTCTATTTGACGAATGTTTATTTTTAGGTCTAGAATCCTTTCCATTAATTCTGTTTCATAGTAATTGGGGGGCAAGAGTAGATATATTATTTCGCCTGGTATGTTTTCTTCGGTTATAAAATTGAGGAATCTTAGTGCATATGTGGACAAATATTTAACCGAGAAGAATGCTAGGGTCTCATCTTTGGAGTCTTTCAGGAATTCTGCCATCTTTTTTATTAGGTTTCTTTCTCCTATTAGGGGTTGTATTTGGTACTCTTCTCCCAGCTTCACTTCAGCTAGTCTAGTTTTTGCGTCTAGGGCGTTTTCCCAGAAATAGTTGAAAATTTTGCCCTGGTAAGCGATGAATGTGTTAGAAGTTGTGAAGAATGCGGAGTCTGCTTTTGACTTCATCTTTCTAACGTCGTCAATTTTGATAAATGTTAGAGAGCGTTTTTCGTCAACAATTAAAATATTCTGATCAGGGTGAAATCCATGCTTTACACGAATTTTTGGATTGATACGCTCTACAATGCCAGAGTTTTTTGGTGTGATCTTCGTGAGAAGCCTCACGTAAACGTCGTTCTCAGAAATTTGGTTAAAAATGTCGGTTAACCCGAAAAGGGAGCAGAGATACAAACCATTCTCATCTGTTAAAAGGTCTACGCGTTTCCTTGCACGTAGGACCATGTCAGCCATAGCACTGTAAATGTTCTGTCGATGGTGGATTAAACGAAACTCAGGATTCTCAATTTCATAATTTTCAATGCAGGAGAGAAGCTTCTCTAAATTAGGCTTGATTTTCTCTAGTTGGGTAATTTGCTGCCTTTTCACATTAATCAATGAATCCAACACATCCAATGGATTAATGGCTCTGTATTTTCTGGGCCTCTCAAGAGTTTGGATAATAAACCCCTTCTGAATCAGTTCTCCAAGAAGCCTGTAGGTCATCTGTCTGGAAAAATCTAAAACGTTACAAATTTCCCTAGCAGACATGCCACCCTTCTTTGACCCCAGAACACAAAGGTATAACTCCGCCTCCTTCTCTGTTAAGCCACAATTAATTAGGGAATCCAAAGTTTCCAAAACAAAAACACCCATCCTTTGACAATCTATAGAAACATAAATACATAAATTTATAAAGCTTGTAGTGAAAAATTCAAGCCTAGAACCCAAACAGCCGACAGTACCCTTTAAGCAGAGGATTAAACAATTTTTGTCCAAGCTTAGAAATACAAACATTTAACTGATATTGAGAACACCATTTTAGAGATTTGAGGTGAACTAATTGGGGCCACTCGATGGCGTGAGAGTCCTGGATTTTTCGAGGCTTCTGCCCTTCAACTATGCCACTCTGCTCTTAGCGGATATGGGGGCTGAAGTTCTGAAGATAGAAGAGCCAATTTTGGGAGATTATATGCGTTGGGCTCCCCCAATTCTCAAAAAAGAGAATGCAGTTTTTCTTATTTTGAATAGAAATAAGAAAAGTATGAAGCTGAACCTGAAGGCGGAAAAAGGTAGGGAAATAGTGAGGAAACTGGTTAAGAAATACGACGTAGTTTTTGAAACATTTAGACCCGGAGTCATGGAAAAATTAGGCCTGGGCTATAGTGATCTTAAAAAGATTAATCCAAAAATAATATACTGTTCCACTACGGGCTACGGGCAGGATGGCCCCTATGTTGACAAACCGGGACATGACATAAATTATATAAGTATAGCGGGAATTCTGGGTGTTACAGGCAGACATACGGGAGCACCTGTAATTCCGGGGATTCCAATAGCCGATATGAGTTCAGGTGTCTTCTCTGCTCTGGCAATTGTATCTGCACTATTAGCCAGGGAAAGAACGGGGAAGGGACAATACATCGATGTGTCAATGACTGATACGGTGCTAACCTTTAATGTCCTACACATTGGAACCCATATCTCGGGGTATAGTTTAGGCGAAGAGGGAACACTCAGCACACTAGGAGAATCTGCATATTATAATGTCTACGAAACCAAAGACCGAGAATTCATAGCCTTCGGAAACATTGAGGGAAAGTTCTGGGCCAACTTCTGTAAAGTAATTGGTAGAGAGGACTTAATAGGCAAACAATTTGTCTCAAAAAAAGAGGAAAAGAAAGTACTGTCAGAAGTAAGGGAAATTATTCGCACCAAAACCAGAGATGAGTGGCTAAAAATAATGGAAGGCCAAGACATCTGCGTAACACCAGTTTACTCCATTAGGGAAGTAATCCAGGATCCACAGCTCAGACACCGCAAAATGTTCACTGAAGTGGAACACCCAGTCGAAGGTAAAACACTCCACGTAGCCTTTCCCCTAAAATTCTCCGAAACCCCAGCCACCATTAGAACACCCGCACCACTATTCGGACAACACACAAACGAAGTACTAAAAGAACTAGGATACAACGAAGAAGAAATAAAAAGCCTAGAAAAAGAAGGGGTAATCTAACCACATTTTTACTCCTTTAATTAAAAGTGGAAAAAAGAAAAAGGAATGTTGAATATATGGTTTTTTAGCCCTTTGTTAGGTCTACGAATTTGGCAATCTTGTGTGGAACCGGCCTAGGTATCTCTTCTTCTTTTACCCAGTTTATCTCGACCTTTACTCCCAGCTCCCTCTCCATCTCTTTTGTCAGTTCTGTCTTCAACTTGTCGGGATCCTTGGTCACAGCGGGGTCATAAGCCACATTAACCCTCAATCTATCCATAGCAGATGAGTACTTGACTAGACTGAACATTGCCTTTATGGTTTCAGGATGTTTCTGAAGAATAACCTCAACATCAAACGGGATGAACGTTTTATCTCCAACCTTTACTCGCCACCCCGTTCTTGCAAGAATACGTCCATAGGGATGTGTTATTCCCCGCTCACAGGGTTCAGTGTACAATTCAAGGAAGTCCTCTGTGCTGAATCGGATGTAAGGCAACCCCTTAACCCTCAAATTCGTCGCCACCAGCTCACCCCGCTCACCGGGAGCCACAGTTTCATGCGTATCTGGATCAAGAATCTCTGGAAGACCCATGTCCGCCCAAATATGCCCAGTTACATGCTCTTCACATATTTCAACAGGCCAACACCAAGACTCACCCGCACCGCCAGCATCCATAATTCTTACGTTAGGCCAATTCTTTTTGGCATTTTCACGAGCTACGGGGGACAGGGGCTCACCCATAGATACCGCAAACTTCACACATGAGAGAACCTTGCTGGGTTCGTAACCCAACTGCTTCAAGGCAAGCGGAAGGAAGGAGGCAAAGACCTCTGTTGTAATAGCAGAAATGCACTCAGGCTGATGGATGATCATCCACTTCGCCCACCTATCCACGAAGAGGGGATGTGGGAAATCGAAGCCAAAAGTTCTGAGCCCTAACCTATGACAGGCATTAAGCACAGAAGGCATCACCCAGTGCCAATTTATGGCTGCACTAAATACTTTCATTCCTGGTCTAACTCCTCCATCCCAGAGGTTTCGGCACATTATTTCTGTGCCTAGGTAGATGTCGTTTCTGGTGGCGGCTCCTAGGGTGGGCATTCCAGTGGTGCCAGAAGAAGTCCATATATTTATTAGTTCTTCTCTTGGAACACAGCAAAGTCCAGAGAATGGGTCTCCCGTTCTTCTCTGTTCTTCCCTTAGATGGTCTTTATTGTATATTGGGATTTTTTGTTTGAAGTCATCCAGGGTTTTTATGTCTTCGGGTTTTATGTTTGCTTCGTCGTAGAGTTTGTGGTGCCATGAGGAGTTTGTGTATACGTAGTTTATTTGTGATTTTATGAATTTTAGTTGCAGCTCTCGTAACTCGTCTTGGGGCATAGTTTCTATTTTGGGGTTCCATAATTCATGTCTCATCTTTTTTCACCTCTATTGGGGTTTTATTCGGGAGTGTGTGCGTCCACAATCGCAGGGTGTCCTATCCATTTTCGCCGTTACTTTGGTAAGGTATCGGATCATGGGGGTTCCTTTGGCGAATAGGTTTGTAATCACGAGTTTGCCTGCTTCACCGTCTCCGACTTTTTCGCCCGTTTTTTCGTCTACTATTTCTGCTATGAAGGCGTCCTCCCAAATGTGTAAACCTTTGTGTTTTTCGCAGTCCATCATGTAGAACATGTTGTCTTGCACTTCTAGCATATTGTGTACTTTGGCCTTCCACCTGTCGCCTACTTCTTTGGTTTCCTTATCGCTGAGAATTCTTTGCTCCTTGAGTATTATGGTTTTGTATCCCAGTTCTTCGGGCAATATTTTGATCTGTTGGCATACTGCGGCCAGCTGCATCAGGTGGCTTGTGTCTGCTATGATTAGTGAGGGTTTAAGGAGTCTTGCGGTGGAGAAGGTTCTTGGGGCTTCTAGGGTAATTATTTCAAGGGTTATTGGGATAATGCCCAGTATTTCACTTACGCTAGGGCTTATCAGAAGGTTTGCGGCCATATACAGGCGGTTGAATGGTTCCCAGGCCCAGCATAGGGATTGAATAGTATCCCCTGAGTAGACTCCGGCCATCATTAGGTTTCTTGCGAGGTGTTGTACTATGGTGTTGCGGTCGGAGTCGGTTATTCCAGTTATTAAGGGGTTTTCGGGCATGGGATGCTGATTTGGCCCATATACTGCTAGGAGTTCGTTTTCTGGGACGCAGAGCCTGCCTGAGTATTCGTCCCCGGTTTGCTTCATTTCTGCTTGTAAGTCCTTAAGTTTCGTGAGTGGTAGTTTTTCCAGGTCGTTAATGTTTTTTATGTCGTCCAGTTTCACGCCAGATTTTTTGTAGAGTTCTTTGTAGAAGGGCGCTCTGTGGTAAACATAGTTTAGCTGCTTTTTTAGGAGGTACGTTTTTATTTCTTCTAATTGTTCCCTTTTCATGGATTCTATTTGCGGACTCCAAATTCTACCCAAAATTTCTCCCTCCAATTTGGTAATGATTCATAAATTTTGTCAATTTAAATATTTGTATAGTAAATTTAAAACATACAATTCTATATTCCCAGGTTTAGCTACATCGAAGATGAAATGTGAAGGAATCTGGTTCAGTCGAAAAAAAGGCGTTGTCCTCCAATCATTAAAAAAGATAGATAAAACCATATATACCCTTCATGATGTCGTAATGAAAAAATCTAGCATCTATATATAGAATTTGAATAATAAGGGTTGAAAAAAGGGTAATTCCAGTTTTGGGTGGTGAATGTTTTGGATGTGTTTGAAGCTATCTACACTAGGAGAAGTATGAGATACTTTAAGGAAGGTGAAAAAATTCCGGACTGGAAGCTTGAGCGAATACTGGATGTGGCTCGGTGGGCTCCATCAGGAGAAAACATGCAGTATTGGAAATACATAGTTATCCGTGACCAGGAAGTTAAGAGGTGGATAGCAGACATCTCAGAAGAAACCGCAATAATGGTTATGGGCAGAGATCCTTGGAGTGTTACTCAGGACAGGCAATGGTTTATGCCCGAAGAACTGAGACCCTACGCGTTTCAAGGCTTCACCAAGGTGGTGAGATATCCAGAGACTGCCGACGTTGTTCTCATTCCTTGCATCACTCCCGCGGACACCGACTATCCCACAGGTATGGGTGAGGCGTCGTACCACCCCTATGTGGGAATTGGTGCAGGAATCCAGAACATTTGGTTGGCAGCCACAGCACTTGGCGTAGGCTGCGGCTTTAATGCGGTTGCAGTGGCGGACACAAGAAGAAGTGAAGAACTCTTCGACTATCTGGGAATCCCAAGGAGTGTTAAGCCCATTACCGCCCTCTGCCTGGGGGTGCCAGCTTTCCTCAGGGCTGCGGCGCCTTCAAGGTATCCCTTGGAGAGCATAATGTATGAGGAAGTGTGGGGCAATCCCTACCGGAGATTGGATTACCGAGAGAAGAAAACTGAGAAAATGGTTTCAACAGTTTCTAGCCCTTAGAGGAGGATTAAATGTTGAGTGAAAATGTTATTTCTGTGAAGCTTTCCCGAGACATATTTGAGGCTTGGAAGGCTATGGCTGAGAAGCATGGCTGGGAACTATCCAAGCTTCTTAGCTTTGTTTTAACTCAGTTCGTGGTTCAGGATGGTTCAATATACAGTGGGACATGGAAAAGTAAGGGTGTAGACTTGGGGAGGAAGGTAATAATTGAGTGGCCCACCTTTCCTTCCACAATAACTAAGGCCGAGATAATAGATGTAAAGTTTGAGGAGATGAGGTGAATGGCTGAGTGGCGGGGAAAACCTAGAAGAAGTCTAGGTGAATTGTCACCCTACTGGCACAGGAGCCCTTACCTAGCAAAGTTCTTTGTGCAGGCAGCGATGCCTAAAGTGATGGCAACCCTTTCCTACGAGATGTTTGAAAGACTCACAGAGGCTGTGGAGAGGAGGTTTGGAACGTTTTCGGCCATCACTTTAAATAAGGCAGTAATTGAGGCTTTGGAGAAATGGATAGCCGAGCAAAGATAGGGAGGCCGCAGAAGTGTCTGAGCTTAAAAGAAGATTGAAGGAAATGGTTGAAAGGATCAACCAATCGCCAAACTTACTTGACATCGTAAAAGAATGGATAGACGGATATGATGGAAAAACTATAGGCTTCAAAATGCCTAACGAGGCGCTCTACATAGTCTTTGGCAGAGGAGAGGTGAGAATGGTTGAGGGTGAACCCGCATCTTTCGACTTGATGCTTGTCTCAGAAGAGAAAAACCTAGTCGAAGGCGTTTTTAAAGATCCAACTAGGATGCGCCAATATTTGAAAGATGGCACAGTGACAATCTGGGGCAACCTGCACGAATTACTAAAATTTGCAGAGATAGCGATTAAAAGTACGCAAACAGATAAGTAAACTTTTACAGACACCAACTACTATATTTATCATAATGTATGTACAGAAAACTAGAAACAAAAATTTTTAAGTAGAAATAAAAAGGGTTTAACAGCCTCAAGCCTCAAAATAGTATGGTGCCCATTTGATTTTTACAAGGTGATTGGATGGGTAAGCAGCGTATATTTAAAGAAGGAATATTTAAAGAAGGATCTCTGGAAAGCGGCAATCCCATACTGGTAGGTAGCAAATGTAAATCCTGCGGCCAAATCTTCTTTCCAAAAAAGAGGGTTTGCCCCAAGTGTATGAGCATAGATGAAATGGGAGAAGTGGAACTCAACCGCAGAGGCAAAATATACTCCTACACAATTGCTTATGTTGGGCCTCTAGAATACGCGCCCTACGCCTTTGGCTTCGTCGAGTTACCTGAGGGCATAAGTATTTTCACCCATTTCACAGACTGCGAACCCTTTGAAGAAAAATTGAAAATCGACATGGAAGTGGAACTTACCTCGGGAAAAATTACCACAGACGAGGATGGAACAGAGGTAATCGGTTGGAAGTTTAGACCAGTAAAGGAGGGCTAAGTAGGGGATGAGAGATGTTTATGTAATTGGAGTTGGCATGACAAAGTTTGGCAACTTCCCAATAAAGCCTGGAGTTAAAGAAATGGGGGAAGAAGCTTGCTTCAAAGCTATGAAGGATGCAAATGTGTACCCCAAAGATATTGAGGCAGGGTACTGTGGAGTTGTAGCAGGTGCCGGTGGCGCGCAAGGCCCCCTCGCAGGTAATTTAGCCATGAAGCAGGTGGGAGTAGTTGGTGTTCCGATAACTAGGTGTGAAAATGGGTGCGCTTCATCCTCCACCGCCTTCAGGGAAGCTTGGATATCAGTAGCAGCGGGTTTATACGATGTGGTTCTCGTTCTAGGTATAGAGAAGATGACTGGGCTTCCTACAAGAGAAATGCTTAAAGCCATGACTCAAGGAAGCGATTTGGAAATTGAGGGATTCATGGGGATGACTTTCCCCGGCGTATTCGGAATGATAGCAAATAGGCACATGAAGGAGTACGGCACAACTAGGGAACAAATGGCAATGGTTTCCGTTAAAAATCACCACAATGCCACAATGAACCCCCACGCCCACTACCCAAAAGAAGTATCCTTGGAAAAGGTTCTAAAATCACCAATGATAGCTTACCCCCTAGGACTGCTGGACTGCTGCCCAATATCCGACGGCGCAGCAGCAGCGGTAATAGCAAGCCGAGATGTGGCAAAAAAATTCACTGACACACCAATCAAAATTTTGGCAGCCGTCCAAAAATCAGGCACATTCCTGGAAAAGCTCAACGCCACAACTTTTGACATAACAGTAAGAACTGCAAAAGAAGCCTACAGAATGGCGAAAGTGGAGCCAAAAGACATAGACCTTGCGGAGGTTCACGACTGCTTCACGATAGCTGAAATCCTACACAACGAAGACTTGGGATTCTTCAAAAAAGGTGAAGGGGGAAAAGCGGTGGAAGAAGGAGAGACTCAAATAAACGCCAAAGTTTCAATAAATCCTAGTGGAGGACTACTAGCGAAGGGACACCCCGTAGGTGCGACCGGCGTGGCTCAGATCTGTGAGCTGGTCTGGCAGTTACGAGGCGAGGCTGGAGCAAGGCAGGTGGACGGCGCACAAATCGGCTTAGCCCACTGTATGGGCAACTTTTCTCACGGAGATGGTGGAACCTGCAACGTAACCATCCTGGAAAGATAAAAACAATTGAGCCAAATATGCTCTGTTGCACTTATTTCTTTTTTATTTTGAACCTTATTGGGCGAAATTTTTCTGTTAAATTAGTTCTCCCAGATGCTCGTACCTCTGGAAGTTTACTGGATTTTTTTCAGGGATCATTTTTGTGAGTTTCTCTTAAGATGATTATCCGTCCTAAGCGCTATTTTATTTTTATTGCTTCTTTATAAACCTCTACTGATATTCAGAAATTGTTTTCAACCAGTTCATCTATTGATTTAAGGTGCTTTTTCTTGGAAATTAGTTGATTTCTGTATGCCAGCCTTAAGACATGTATTGTTCCATGGGGAGTTAGTTTTAATGTTTTGGCGGCCTCTCTGGTGTGTGTCTGATCCAAGAGTTGGGATGTCTCATTTTTTGCGAGGAGTAGAGCTTCAGCCTCACCTGCGTGGATTTTGAACGCTTTGGCTAATTTAGAAGCTTCATCTTCATTTATTTCTTCGAATCTAATCCAGCCTTCATTTATGGCTTCCTCGACAAGGTAAGCGTCAGGGTGGCCCTCAAGTTTCCCCCTTTCAACAGTCTACTTCCACACTTTATGAGATATAAATACTGTTTTGAATTTCTTCTGTAAAAGGTGAAGCATGTTAATCTTTGACAGATAAATGAGGGGAGTAGCGTTGGGGACTATCATTGGCTGTCAGCAGCCTCAATGTCTTCCATAAGGTCGCGTAAATTTTACTGGTACGGGATTCCCTTTTCTGCAGCCTTCTTAATCATTTCTCTCAGGCTGACATCGCACATTTCTGCAGCTTTTCAGAGGGTTATCTTTCCCTCACTTTGACACCCCCCACGAATGAAGTTGGGGGATTCTTGGAAGCTTTTTAAGGCCTCCAATGGTGTGCCACCGCCCAGTTAACGTGCCCTCCATTATAGACGGCACCTATCCAACACAAGTATATTTATCAATACGACGGCTTATTAAACTTTTTTTGGCATACATATTACATTGCGCCCGATTCATTCCCACGGCTAGAGTCAGGGGCTTTCTCGCCAACGCTTTGTAAATTTTTATTGCTTTCTGAGTTTTCCAGTCCCTAATGCCCAAGGATAAAATCATTTTGATAGCAGTGGATCTGTCAACTTTGAAGTTCTTCATATACTCCTCTATCTCATGAGCCAACTCCTCATCAATCCTGGCAGTTATAACAATAGTCATAAAAACCCACACGTATACAAATATAGGAAATTGTATATAGCCCTAACCATAACCACAAAAGATGACGTAGAATAGTTTGGTTAAGCCTCAAAAAAGAGCGTCTACAAAGCTCCTTACCTGAAGGCGTTACGAGAGGAACCACGCCAAATAAATCCATATCGCCACCCGCAAGAAAGGGTATGAAAACCAATCTTCAAAAACAGTTTTAACCACAAATTTAACTTTTCAAATGCTAATAACCTCCTTAAGGTTTATCCTTAAGGTTTATATCTGGAGAGTGGTTTTGTATTTCTTATGAGTCTCCGGGAAGAATTCTTGGAACTTTTGAAGAGGGACGAAGAGTTCAGATACACTGTCTTAGGTTACCTTGGGTTAGATGAGATAACCCGAAGAATGGATGCCTACCAGTCAACACAAACAAAAATCTGGGGGGACATTAGGGGCATCAAGGAAGACCAGCTCAAAATCTGGGAAGAGATTAAGGGACTCAGAGAGGAGCAGACAAAAATCTGGGAAGAGATTAAGGGACTCAGGGAAGATTTTAACAAGATGTTGGGTAGAATGGAGTTGTTGGAGAAGGGCCATGTAGATATTAGGCAGACCGTGGAGGGGTTACGTTCTGAGCTTTTTGTGGGTTTTGATTCTATGAGAGTGTTTGTAGGGGTGAGTTTAGAGGAGTTTGTGAAGGTTTGGATGAGTGGCGTTCTTAGGGAGCGGGGAATTCTTCCAGTGGGGACCAGTTTAGATAGGGCGATAATAGATGGGGAGGAGATAAATCTTTTCTGTGAGGAACCCTTGATAGTTGGAGAAGTTACTGCCCACGCGGGGAGTGTCGAGGAAATATCTAAGCTTTTGAGGAAGGTTGAAGTTGCAAAGAAGAAATACAAGAAGGACCCCCGATACCTGTTTCTACGTGTCTTGACGGCTCCGAGTAGCGTGGCTAAAGAAATGAAAAGGCTAGCTAGAGTGAAGAACATAGACCTCGTAATAGGAAAGGAATCTTAGACCGCATACAAAAGGAAAAGAACTAACATTTTCTAGTCAATATAATAATTATACCTGACCTGTTAATTAGATTCCGCCGATTTCAAATTTCCTTTACGCATCGAACTGTTCTTAAATTCTTTTTGCGTCCTATTTTGTGAGTTTTTAGTTGTCATTTAGGGTTACAGGAAAGAAGGAGACTTGCTTCTTTAAATGGTTAAAATGTTAGTGAAACTATTTCGGGGGGGATATTCTTTTCTGACGTTTCTGGAATCGACCCTGAAAATCACATATTTTTAAATTCTGACAACGCAGGGGTTTGACGAGGGATTACTCCTAGAGGCGACTCGGAAGAGGGAGGATTGTAATTAGACCTTGCAATGAGACTCTGGAGGGGCGAGCTGGAAATGAAGTAAATTTTTTCTGTCAGGGAATGCATCTAAAGTTTTTGTGGTGTGGGTAGCATGGGATGTATGTGGCGTGGTTGTTTACTTGATTTTTTTCGCGTGTTCTATTGCTCTTTTTTGTTGGTTTAGGGTGATGTTTCCGCGTATTCCTTTGTTTAGGAGTATTTCCAGCATACTTCTCAGGCTAACACCGGCAAGTTGTGCAGATTCTCCGAGGGTGATTTCTCCATCGCTGTATAGTTTTGCAGCGTATTCTATTAGTCCTTCTCTTAGAAGTTTTCGTATGGCGGTGGATTCTTCTATGTCTTCCTTCTCTGCTGTGTAGGCTATGCCTTTTAAAATTTCTTCAGGTAATCTTATGGTTTTAGTTTTCATTTTTCTTCTCCTCCTAATTCTTCCATGGCAAGGTGGTACTCCTCTTCGGAGACAAGATTTTTCAATTTCTTTATGATTTCTCTGGTCTTCTCCAAGTTTAACGCTCCTTTCCAATAAACATGGAGGATAACTGTAGATGGTGTGAGGTAGGGAATATTAATTGCGTCAATTATTCTTATGAATTTGGAGTCATCGCTGGACACCGCATCGAAATTTCCAGATTTGAACAGGCGGAAAGCGTCTGCTTCGCCTTCACCTAAGCCAAGGTTTTTTATGGGCGTAAAAAGTTTTTAGTGCAAGTCGCTGGATGGCTTCTTCAGACTGGGGCTTTGTGTTTTCTTCTGCATATGGTTTAGTTCTCTTCATTGATTCCCCCTTTTGCCGAAAGGAGCCCTAATAGAGCTTCTTTCCGGATGAAGTCTAACCCCCCTTTTTCTGGGGAACATTTGTCCCCAAACACGCCCCACATCCCAAAAATGCATTAAAAACTTTTTATGCCCTTTTTTATTTCTCCTTCTATGTCTGGATTCCTAGCTCACTCCTTTTCCTTAATTCTCTTTCTCTTCAAGTTTTCATCTATTTCAAAAGCGTCGGCAAAACCCTCCTTCTTCGCAACAGTAACGCATTCTTCCCTGACTTTAGGTTGAATGTATACTCAACATTATCCAAAATTATATCTTTTACACCTACCTTAGTTACCTTGATGAGGGAGTCTGAGTTAATAACCAGTTTCATGTATTCTATTGTAATAATTTTCTTATAAAAACTTTCTATAAGAACTTTAATGTCTTAGAGAAAACAAATAAGGAATAACTCTAACAAGATTCATCAATTTTTGATTTAAAAAAATCATAACATAATAAAATAGAACTAGGACGAAAACCGATTTGTTCCTCAAACTCTTCCATTTTAATAGGATGTCTGTGCCCATATATTTAGAGATTTTACAGCCTTTTTCCGGTGGTTTCGTTTAACACACAGATATGGATAGAGTAGATACAAATCAATTGGCTCTTTTAAAATCGAACTATCCAAAGTAATGACTGTAACGCTAGATTTTTTCCAGAAATTTTTCTATTTCTTCTTCCGCGTTGTCCGCCCTGATGTATATTGGTACGTTTGCTAGTCCTGTGGCGATGTAGCTTGAGAGAAGCCAGTCTCCGGGCGTGAACTCCAGGGTTTTTTCCAGTATGTTTTTGTCTATCATGAAGGTGTTGCTGATTAGTCCTCGGTCGTAGGGTCGGGGTAGGGTGCTCACAAAGTAGGTGTGTAGTTGTTGGAGGGCGCTGGTGTTGAGGTGGGCTATTCTTTGGGTGGCTATGCATCCGCCCAACCCGTATTTCCTTCCTTGGCGTAGTAGTCTTTCGACTTCCTGGGAGCATTGTCGGTCTATTCCGGATACGTTTGCGGGGTTTGCTACGAATTCCTGTGCTTCGTCCCAAACGAAGAGGATGTAGGGTTTTACTTTGAATTCTCTTTTTCTTTGGGCCAGGATGCTTTGGGTGAGGTCTATGACTATTTGTTTTATGGTTGGTGGGTCACTTATGGTTATGCTGATGAGTCGTGTTTCTCCTTCTACTAGTTCTTGTATGTCTTCTGTGGTTAGTCCACCGCTGGTGTCGGTCTCTGTTTCGTGGAAGTAGCGTGTCATGCGTTGTCTGGTTTCAAACCAGCCGTATAGTCCGCTTTTTTCGTGGATTTTGTAGGCTGTGACTATGGCTGGTGCTGCGTTTACCAGTTTGGTTACGAATTCTCGATCTATTTCGTCGGTTTCAATGTATCCTTTTTCGGTCATGTATTTTGCGGTTAGTATTTCTACTTCGTTTAGGGCTTCCACATAGTTCAGTCTGCCCTGATTTTCTGACTTTAGGAGGGCTACACTGTCCAAGAATTCTCTAAAGGTGGGGATTCTCAAAAATTCCTGCACATAGTGAGTAACCCTGTTTTGGGAAAATATTTTTTCCATTCCCTTAATTACTCGGGGGTCATCTTCGAACATTTTGGGTTTAACAATTGAGTTATAGAATTCTCTGGCATTCCCGGCTTTGTGTTCGAGAATAATTTTTGAGGGTATTCTCTTGTCTGCGAACAAGTCCATTAAAAGGAAGGGGTACTCGCAGGATATATCAAAAATCACCACTTTAGTGTCCGGGGTATGTATAAGAAGCCTTCTCAAAATATTGGAGAGCATGTTACTCTTTCCCCCACCCGTGAAGGCGAAAATTCCGAAGTGGTACCTCACCAGAGAATCATAGTCAACATATATGGGAATATTTTCAGCTGAAGCCTCAAACATCTTAATAGTTCCAAGGCGAGGATCCTCCCAGGGATTACTGCTTGTTTCCTCACAACTGAAGCCCAGTTTCTCTAACACTTTGCGGTTGTACATGTCTTTAATCATTTCCTTGTTGAGAATGTAGACCCTCTC
Organism: Candidatus Jordarchaeia archaeon; assembly: GCA_018383815.1. Lineage (GTDB taxonomy): Archaea > Asgardarchaeota > Jordiarchaeia > Jordiarchaeales > Jordiarchaeaceae > Jordiarchaeum. The sequence goes on from JAHAWU010000002.1 coordinate 22,716, forward strand.
TCCAACAACAGGGTAGGAAAAGCCTCGCTCATAACTAAATACGTGGTTCTCACCTGTCACTAGGTCATAGTTTATGGGTATTGCTGATATTTGAATAATCATTGTGGATTTGTCACTGGTCTCCCAGTCGCCAACTGATTGTTCAATGACTTCAAACTGCAGAGGGTAATACTGGTAATCCTTTAAGCCTCTTAAGCCGAAATGTTCGGGCCAGAAACGCAGAATCTCCATTAATGTGTATCTTTTTTTATCCGCCTCTTTGGTTCTGAAGTTCCTCACAGCCAGAAGCATTCCTGAGTCGATGAGCCTCATGAGGTCTCGGTCATACTCGGCAAGAACCCGGCAGGTGTAGGGCGAAGATGTTCCAAATTCTTCGCTGGAGGTTTCACTAGTTGCAATTACTCTTCCTAGCCGGGCCCTGAATTTTCCATCGAAATCGGTAAAATAAATTTTAAGCTCCTCTTCTGAGCCGCTCAAACTCACCCCTCCGTTCACGGAAGCTGGTCATATAGTAAACAAACTTCTTTAAATCCTTGTTTGTCATAATCCAATCCTTCGTGGTGTCAATAAGATTCTTGAACAGGCTATAGTTCCACTTGGCCACATTATCCGCAATAAAGAGCGGTTTATTGTGCCCAAAAATCTCGGGGATGGTGGAACTGGTGGTGGCCGCCAAGGTCACCAGGATGAGGTTCTGAAGCTCATTCCGGATTTTCTCATTTCTGAGTATAAAGACATTTACGGGTTCTTCTCCCACATAAATCTGGTGGAAACGCTCAATGTTCTCCTCTCTCATGTCATACTCTGCGTAGGCTAGACGGTCTATGAGCAGAACATTGCTCCTCACCTTAGGGTCGTGCTCCGCCGCCTGCAGCTGAACATAGGTTTTAAGAAACAACCTCTCCATAGTAATCTTGTTTTTCCTTGCGCCCCTCACATACCTGGGACCCCTATCTGGATCCGGAACAATGGTGGTGAATGCCGAGTCATACTCAATCAAGCTCCAGGGAGGATGCAGTGTATCACAACAGTTGAAGGAGTAATGTTGCAGAAGCATGCGGTCAGTGTTGGGAAGATTTGAGAACAATTCAGGCGAAACCACACATCCGAAAATATTACAGTTTGAGCATACTGGAATGAAGTGGTTTTTAAAATCGCTGGCCGCAGTATCCTTAGTGATTCCCAGAAGGAGAACCCTGCGTTTCCAGCACTCCTCAATGAGCATATAGAAGCAGAAAAGTGTGAGAAAAGCAATATCCAAAGTAGACAGGTACTGGGATGAGCCGTCCTCACGCTCAATAATCATCCTAATTCCCGTAGTCGACTCCTCAATTTCCTCCCTAAAAATGCGTTCACCCAAAGTTCTAACCAGTTTTGAAATCCTATCCCAAGATTTCCTGTAACGGGGATTAAGGCGATACTTGGAGTGGCTCTTAAGGACTACTTCTTCTCGAACCAAACTGTTAAGGTAGCGTCCCACTCTCTCCTCTCGAAGCGCATCCTTAATTCCCAACTCCTCGCAGATCTGTTTCAGGGTTAGTGGGGAATCCTTCCTTTCCAAGAGGAGAATGAGGCTGTGCCTCAAAAAGTCTCCCCTGGCGGGTGGAAGCATTAATTCGGGATTCGAGACATGGTAGCGACCAATAAACAAATCATTCTTATCTATGGGTTCGCCATCCACTTTGAATCCCAGAATGGCGCACTTTTTATCCCAGTAGGTTTTCTTTGAGGTTTCCTTGGCAATGGCCCGCTGAGTACCCGAGAGGGAGCGGTCCATGAAAAGAATTCTTACTGGATCATTGGGGTCTGTTACCAGAAGGTAGGCCAGATAATATTCGGCGAAAGTCATAATCCAATCCGCAATCTGTGAATTATCTGCGATTTCTTGCTCAGATAGGGGCTGAGTTAACAAACCCTCCGGGTCGTCTCCCTCGCTGAAAAAGGTCTGGTCAATTTCGGGAACCTCATTAACATAAACTGGAACACAGCTGGAAATTCCCCTCCCCTCCTCTATATGCTTAGTGTAGTAATCCACAGTGGGTCTAGAGTCCTTATGGAACTGGATTTCGCCACTTGCAGCATAGGCTCCACCAAAAAAGAGGATAAAGTCGAAAAGCCTCTTTGAATACTCGGTTCCATCTACAGCCGCAAACCTAACCCGCTCAGAGCCAAAAAAGTCAACCGCGGTACGGTAAGCCCTTTCAAAGTCTAAATCAGTAACTAGAAGTTTAGAGATAAAAGTGTTTAACTCGTCAATTTGGGAGAAGCGATTCTTGTAATCCGTAAGCTGCCTCTCAACACCCTTCAACAAAATATTGCTTATCCTACTAATCTGAGAACTCAGGAAGGATCTTCCCACTACAATCACCCAACACCAACAAGACGGATTATCCTAATAATTTAATGGATCAATCTTCAAGAGCGCCTGAATCCCCAATGCCAACCGTTACAATAGTAATATTGCTCCACCCAATTTAAAGGTTTCATAAATTAATTTACGAAAAATTTTTCGGGAATTTATAGTCTCCAAATTTGCAAAGAATACTGATGAAGTGGATCCCATTTGAGCTATTTTTGACTATTATTGGGATTTTAAGTATTGATTGTGACTTTTTAATATTGTTCCATGTTATTTCATATAGTAAACCTTTTTACAATTTTCAGGTAGATGACCCCCTCCAATTAACCATATGTATACATAAGGTAACATATTATTCTCAAATTTCCATATGTAACATTTGGATAATCTTATTATACCATAAGGAAGAACCGGTGAAACGCCAAAAATTGGCAAAAAATTTGAGAGGATTGAAAAAGTTGTCTTCGTTACTCACCAGTAAAGGAATAGCCATACTTCTAATAGCATTGTTGGCAGGAGTTGGTGTGGGCACCTTCATCATTGCCCCAGTCGTGACCAGCAACCAACAACAGCAGCAAAACCTAATTTTAGCTTATACTTTCGGTCAAGCGTCCGGCTCACTATACATTCCCGGATCCACAACGGTGCTGCCTATAACAACCGAAATGGCCCCCGCCTTCACAGCGCGCAACCCCTTCATAACCATTCAAGCAGCAGGAGGAGGCTCAGGTGCAGGGTACAGCGCAATAATTAACCAGCAAACAGACATCGCAGCGGCATCCAGAGAACCCAAGAGCACAGAAATTGCCAGCGCCACCGCAGCTGGTGTAAAACTCATAACATGGATCATCGGCGCAGACGCCATAGTGGTAATATACAACAGTCAAGGACTGGGAGTGAGCGCAGTGAACTTAACCAGAGCACAAGTGGGAGAGATATTTAACGCCTCAGCAAAAGGAACCGGGCCAGTCTACTGGGACGCCTATGTGCCAGGGGCTCCCCATGTACCAATTACCGTCTTCATTAGGGAGGATGGTTCGGGTACCAGAGGCGATTTTGAGAGCGACTTCCAAGTGGACAAAACTGGCACATGGCCTGGAGTCACCAAAGTAACTTCTAATGGTCTAATGATATCCAGCGTTAAGGGTCAGCAATACTCTATGGGATACGTGGCCCTATCCTATTACACGGCAGAAGTGGCAGATCCCACCTCACCAATTAGGGGAGTAAACGTTGCCTACAATTCATCCTACGACTATGAAACTCCAGACATTAACGGTGTCATATCTTGGGCAAGGGCGCAAATCACCAATCCCGGCGTGTATACTGGGGGCTATTTTGCTTGCAGATGGTTGTACTACATAACTGATGGTTTTCCAGAGCCGGGGTCTCTAATTGACAGGTACCTGGGATTCGTTTACAGCAGTGCCGGTCAAGCCATAATTGACGAGGTAGGCTACGTAAGCGCAGAGAAAGCAGGTCTAACTACAGGGAAACCATACTGGTACTACTCCACACCCATAGTATGGAACTAAATGACATTCGGAAACCCTCTCTCAATTTTTTTGTTTTGTTTGAGGCGGTGGAATATGCGGTTTGACGGGAAGTTTAGGGAGATGTTCAAGATTGATTTTGGAAGTGGTGAAGTATCAGGGTCTTTGGAGTATATTTTTACGGCTGAGGATTTCAAAAAAGTGGGATTAAAGATTAGGGAATTTTTGAGGAGGTTTTTTTCGCCTGAGGGTTTAACTGCTCTTTGTGCCTTTTCGAGTCTTGTGATTACTGGTCTCATATTTTTCTTCTTGTTTAGGGAAGCCTTTCCCATGTTTCAAAAGATGAGCTATGGAAGCAGCTTTCTCCACTTCTTGTATGTGTTGAACCCCGACTTTTTTGGATATGCTATTGACAAATATGGTTTAGTTTGGTTTAGTGGTGGGAACCCTTTTTTGGGTTTTTTGAATTTTGTTTCTGGGGGCACTTGGGCTCCCAACTCTTATGAGTTTGGGATTCTGCCCCTCATTATAGGTACCTTAATTGTGGTGGGGGGTGCGGTTGCCATCTCGCTTCCCATTGGAGTTTTATCCGCTGTGCACTTGGCGGAGTACTGTTCTTTGAGGGTTAAAAATGTGCTGAAGCCCGTAATTGAGATGCTGGCCGGGATACCCTCAGTTGTTTTTGGACTGGTTGGTCTTACTCTTGTGGTACCTTTGATACAGAATGTTTTTCATCTGGATAATGGGCGAACTGCTTTGTCTGCGGCAATAGTTCTAGCCATTATGATTCTTCCCACTATAATTAGTGTTAGTGAGGATGCTATTTCCGCTGTTCCTCGGGAATTTAAAGAGGCTTCCTTCGCTCTGGGAGCTACACACTTCCAAACGGTTCGCAAAGTGATACTGCCAGCCGCCGCTGCGGGTATTGCCGCCGCCGTGGTTCTAGCAGTGGCTCGCGCTATTGGCGAAACCATGGCAGTCCTGATGATTGCCGGAAATTCGCCCTTCACAGTTTTATATCCTAACTATTTTCCCCTTCTGCCAGTGCTGGATAAATTTGGCTTTTACTTTAAGGAACTGTTTTTGGATCCCATTATGCCAATGACCGCTACCATAGCTGCGGAAATTGGTGAAACCTCTTGGGGAAGCACACATTACCAAGCATTGCTGGCAGTGGGATTTGTCCTATTCATAATCACTTACATTATCAACTACATTGCTGAAGTCACAATTTTCAGATTTTCTAAAAAGGTGAAAAGAAGGAGGACCTGAAATGAAGAAACTTAAAGAAGAACTAAAAGGCATACCTCTAGGAGAAGCTAAAATAAGAAACATACTGGGAGACGTGCTGATAGGCATCCCAACCTTTCTAGCCGTACTAGCCTTCCTCATAATTTTAGGAACAGTGGTTTTCTACGGTTGGCCCACACTCACACTCAATTTTCCAAGCTTTCTCACCAGCAGCCCCATCCCCAACACTGACCTGAGACTGGGAGGAATAGCGCCCATGATTTTTGGAACCTTCGCCCTGGTTGTGGGAGCCATGATAATAGCAATACCACTGGGGGTCATGTCATCCATTTACATGTCAGAATACTTGGCCCAAGGAAAACTAAAATCATTCATAAACCAAGTGGTCAACAACTTGGCAGGAGTCCCCTCAATAGTTTTTGGACTATTCGGCCTATCCTTCCTACTACGCTACTTAAACATAGCGGAGGGAAGCCCAAGTCTGGTTTCGGGCTGGATAGTGCTGGGATTCATGGCCCTACCCATAATAATAAAATCCACAAACAATGCACTGGAAGCCGTACCCAGAGAATTCAGGGAAGCCAGCCAAGCACTGGGAGCAACCAAGTGGCAAACAATCACCACAGTAACCCTCCCCCTAGCCTCACCAGGAATCTCCACAGGAACCATACTGGGAATAGGACGCATAGTGGGAGAAACCGCAGCCATACTATTCATAGCCGTAGTCGTATCCCAATCTAACTACTTTCCCACAACAATATTTGATCCAGTCATGGCCCTAACCTACCACATCTACTACATGGCAGTTGAAAGCCCCTACGCGTCACAAACCCTGGGAATCCAACACGCAACCGCCCTCGTACTCATGACCCTAGTACTACTATTAAGCGCAGCAGCCATATACATAAGATACAGAGCCCAACAAAGAAAAAGAGGATGGTAAGAAGCAACTTAGAAATTGGGCAAGCTAGGAAGGAAATGTTTAGTCATACTAGCATCATTAGAGAGAAGAAGGGATTAGAAAATAATTTATGAGTATCGAATTGGTCACGGAGAGGACTCATATTTTTAGGTTTGAGGTTGCAGGTGAATCAACTTTTCGCATGAAAGATTTTTCAATTTGCGTGCCCAATTGGATAAACATTGCCTGTTTCTTTTTGTTGTCTTCAAATTTTTTGGGAGAAGTTTTTATACCTCATTATATAATTTTTAGCTAGGTTTCAAATACAGGAGCTGGCTAGCTGAAAGCTGGGTAATTTTATGGTCTGAGGCGATTTTGGTTTCACCTGTTTTGTGGTGGTGTACTTTTGATGAGTGTTGTTGAGAAAGTTGGAGCGTGTCTGGAATCAAACTGCAATGTTGTTTTTGCCTATGTTTACGGCTCCTATGCGAGAGGGATGGCTGGAAGGTTTAGTGACTTGGATATTGCAGTTTTCCTTCGAGATAGTGGACATGAGAGGTACATGGAGGTGCTATCAGAGCTTCCAGTGGACATAGATGTAGAGGTTGATGTTAGAGTTTTGAATGACGCTCCACCCCTTTTCAGATACAATGTTATTAGGGAAGGAAAGCTATTATTTGTTAAGGATAAGGGGGTTCACGAAGAGTTTGTCTACGATACTCTTGTAACGGCGTTGGAATTAAGGGAGACGCTGGGCAGAATGAGGGAGGAGAGATTGAGGAGGATTCTTGATGCTCTTTGAAACGGTTAGCAGTGCCATTAAAGTTTTTAGAAGACCTAAAGATGAAGAGTGTTAGGGAATTAGAAGGGGATTCCACTTTGCTTGGAGGTTTTCTGTGGCATCTTTATTTGGCAGTGCAAGGCTGCATAAATATTGCTCTCAAAACCATTTCGAAACTATCTCTTAGAACACCTGAAAGTTATGCTGATGCATTCACAGTTCTTAGTGAGGAGAAGCTGATACCAGAGGAGTTAGCCAAGAAACTTACTGCTATGGCGCGCTTCAGACATATCCTGGCACATGTCTACACCAAAATTGATTTAGACCGAGTACACGCCGTATTGCATCACAACCTGGCGGACATAAAAGAGTTCCTAAAAGTTTTAGCCACAAAACTCCAAGAAAAGAAAATAGATGTAAGCCAAATCTAGCCAGCCAAAAAAACATAGTCACACAGACAAAGGATCTGAGACTGCGCCCAGATAGTTCTGTCGGAACTGGTTTTTAGTTTGCTAGGTAGCACGCAAGAAGTAGGAATAATCGTTAAATGAATAGAATTTGGCGACCTAGAACATTCTCCACACCTATGTTTCTAACAAGATCCACCTTCACCACGTCCTTTATGAATCTAAAACCCATATAATTATTGTCTGAGTACATATAGCTCCTCGCTTTCAATAAGACGCTAAACCAAGAAACAACACCTTTGGATATGCGATAAATTTCAGAATGCGAGGTTGTAGTTTTTGTTTTTCAGAAAATCGGTGAATTCTCTAAAATCATCTGTTTCCGCAAGCTCGTAGAAAACGGTTTTAAACCCGCTTTTCTCAAACCCTTTATCTGGGGTGTATATTTCTGTTAGATTTAAACGCTTCATGACCGCGGAGCTTATGAGATCCGATAAACCCAGGGGAAGCATTCCATACATATTGCAAGCATTCTCCTGATCCTCTAGGGTTGGCGGGATTATGTCAAGTGAGTAAAGGGACCTGAGGGCTTTAATGAAGATGGGAAGTGCGTTAGCCTTGTAGTGGGAGAGCCATATTAACACTTCGTCTTTGACAAGAGTTGTTGTGACGGCTGGCTCCATGTTTTCAATCCGGTATAGAATGTATCCACTGATAGCTGCCTCCAGAGATAATCCCTTCTTAGAGGCAGACATCCACTTTATAAAAACCGGAGCATCAACGAACCTCACTCAATCACCCAGTTTTTCTTTGAGTTCATTTAGGAAGAGTTTGTCACCAGCGACATCCGAGGACGCCTCCTCCGCTATCCCGGCGAGCATCATAAGTGGGCTTTCCTTCATAAAGGATATGATCAGCTTTCCACCCTTGACTTCTAGGTCCAGTTCATCACCAATTTTAATGTTAAATCTTGACCTAACCTCTTGCGGAAGGGATACCCTGTAACCGCTCAACACCTTAACTTTGTATTTATAAAAAGACATTATACATCACCAAAATACAATAAAATAATACAATTAAAAGGATTTCGTTTATAGTTGATCGGGGATGTAGTTTCGCTCGATTTCGCCTCTGGAAGGAGCTTTTATGGGCTTCCCTTCCGATTTAGAACCTCCAAATAAGGAGTAGAATCGGACGAATCTATATCACCGTAGTTATTTACGGAAATTTCAGATCTCTTCTATAATTGCTGGATGTGCAGAAAGAAGCTTAATGTTTCCTTCTTTTGCTTTGAGCTTGAAAGAAAATGGAATAGACTTCCATTTTAGCAAGAAGAGGGAATAATAATACTTTCTTAATTCGCAGAGCTAAATAGGATATGTTCAGGCAACACTCCTATTTTAGTATATGTTCTTGTAGCTTGAAAAAACCATTTTCCCATTTTTAACAAATTTATGTGGAGGGAGCAAAAGAGAAGCGGACTAACTCAGTGCCACATCTCCAAAAAGCAATGCTTCTGGAGTTTTGTTTAAACAGGCAGGCAGAGTAAATCCTTCTTTAATTTTTTGGGCCTCTGCTTCTTGTGTTTATATTTTTTAGGGTTTTTGTTTTTTCCACCATTCGTAGATTGCTTTGCAAATCTTTAGAGTGTATTCTGCATTTGTTATACCTTCCTCTGCATCTCTTCTGGTGTATAATTGTTCTGGGGGTTTGAGGGTGGCCTCGTCTCCATAAAATGCGGGGCCACGTTTTAGAACCAGGTTCAAGCTTATTCTCTTTATTTCGGGCAATGTATTCAGTATTTCTTGTGAGGGGTTCAGTTTTTGGAGGGCTGATTCAAAGAAGTCTCCTACCTCGTGTCTCCTTGGGTAATCCAGACCAAGCAACCTCAGGGTGGCCTTCAGTGCTAGCTCCACGGATTCTTGTGCCCTTCTCACAGCTCTGTGGTGGAGTCCCTGCTTTAACGCGTTTTTAGCCTCTCTAAGTGTATTCGCTGTCCCTGAAGTAGGCTTTCGACATTTCCTCGGTGTTCATATTTCTAGAATCTCTCCCCTTTTAATTGTGGGTTTAAGTATCCAGTACCAAGTGCCGTCTGGGAGATAAACTTTTTTGGAGCCTAGTTCTTGGAGCCTTTTCTCCAGCTTTTTTAGTACGTTTTCCATGAAGCCGTTTCTGTCAAGGATTATTACGCTGTCTTCAATCATGTCAAGGTAGATTGGGCGGTTTTTTTCTGCTTCTTCTGGGCGGAGGGGGTGGAACTGTATCCAAGTGTGTTGCCCCGGTGGTTTCTTCTCCTCAGCCCATAGTTGGAGTACTATGTCCACTAGTTTGTCTGTTCTACTCATAGATTTCTCAAATTCTTCGCATACTAAGAGTACATCTATGTCGCTGTTTCCCTTTGCTTCCCCCCGGGCTACGGAGCCGAAAATGACAATTGAAACCAGTTTCTCCCCAAACCTCGCAACTAAAAGTTCGGTGAGCCTCCGTACTATCCACCGATATTCCTTTTGGGGAATGGACTCAATCCCATATTTCAACCAAAACCACCTATAATATCCGCAAGAGTTGGCTCTAAAAAACTTGTCGGCATCACAAATATAACAAAAAAGTCCTGAATTCTAGTTTTGGATATTGGTGTGGACAGAGCTTGGGTTAGTGCCAAATGTTTTTGTGTTTCTATTATCTTTGCTACAATTAGTGGGTTTTTCTGTTACCTGATGGTCTGGTGATGAGTTTCTCTACGTCTTCTAAGTCGTATGCTGAGTGGTTTGTGTTTTGGAGTTGGCTTTTGCCTTGTATCTTTTTGGCTATTAGGATGTAGTGTTTCTTTTTTGTGGATCCTATCTTTTCTGTTTTTGCTTCTAGCTTCTTTAGGGTTGATTCTGCTTCTTTTTGTGAGAGGTTTGACCAACTAACTTCTGCGGCGATTAATTGGTTGTTGATGGCTACTATGTCTATTTCTGTTTCTTTATGCCACCATCTGCCCACTTCTTGTAGTGGTTCTGTGACGAGTTTTCTGAGAATATATTTCCTGCAGATGTTTTCAAAGGTTTCTCCGAGGTAGTTGTTAAACTCTTTTTTGAATTGGGACATGAATGATTCTAGGTCTTCGCTTTCAAGAATTCCCCTGTTGGGGTATATGAAGCGGAACCAAAACCTGAAGTAGTTGTCTATTATGGTGTATCTTCCTTTTTTTATTCTTGTTTTAGCTTTTATGCTGGAGAATGTGGGTAGCTCTCTTTCTACTATGTTTAGATTTTGGAGGACTGACAGATACTTTGAAACCAAGCTTTTATCCAGCTCTGTTTCGTTCACTATTTCACCGAAGGATTCCTTTCCCGCTGCTATGGCTCTCAAGATGGTGAAGTAGTTCGCGGGCTTCCTCAACTCTTGCTTTAGGAGAATTTCAGCCTCCTCGTAAAGATATCCTCCCTTGGAAAAAATGTTCTCAACAAGGTTTTCTTCAAATGTTTTCCTAGCATCGAAGCTTGCAAGGTAGCTCGGCACGCCTCCAACCACACTGTAAGCCTTAACCAGATCTTCAGTGCTATAATTTGGAAAGAAGCCACCTATACCAAGGAAGTCCATTTCACGCAGCATCCATTGACCGGTTCTCCTACCATAAAGTGGACTCCTATAGCCCAGAACTTCTGTTTCCATCATTCCGATGCTTGAACCACAAAGAACCAGAAAAACATCTCTACGCTTTGAAAGAAAAGTGTCCCATAGTCTCTGGAATATGGAAACCACAGGTTTATACCCCTCAATGAGAACCGGAAACTCGTCAATTATCAAAACAATTCTCTCAGACCCCTTACGCTGGAAAAACTCCCTGAACAGCGTCTCAAAGTCTCTTATCTCCGCAAGCCTGAAGAGTTCGTCCCCCAGGTAGTCAGCAAAAAGCATTTTCAAATCTTTAACAGAGTCCCGATACGGCTTCTCGGTGGCCAAGAAATATATGTGGGGCTTGTTTTGAGCGAAACGCAGAAGGAGAGCTGTTTTTCCTATCCTCCTCCTTCCATAAATCACAAGGAGCTCCGGCTCACCTGAAGCGTATCTCTCCTCTAGAAACTTTAACTCTCTCTCCCTATCAACAAAAAGTTGAAACATGAGTATAATACTCTAGTTTCAACAAATAAACCTTTCCAAAACTAAACTAATACCCCACCACTTGTTTTTCACTACTCGGCAATAGTTAAACGCCTACCCTCCCTTTCACTGCTCGTTGCCCACAAAGCTATGGCTCGAAAAAGGGATAAGTGTTAGATGATGTATATTCGTGAGATGCAGAATGGTTCATAGAGAGGTTCTAGTCTGTCGTAGTCCCAGAGGTAATTTGTGAACATGCCCAAGTACTGGCAGACGGTTGCTATGGGTACACATCTTAGTCTGCCGTCGGGGCGCTTCAAAAGGTTTTCCTGGTATGCTTGGAGGCAGCCATCCTTGTAGGGACAGTTTGGAAATACAATGTCTACACTTCCATCGTTATTTTTCTTGTATCCCACTTCTGAAGGGCAAAACTTTATGGCAGTGGCAACATCCCGAATATTCTTCAAAAGCTGGTCAATATTGAACTCCCTTCCCTCGTTTCCTGCGTTTTTTTCGATTTTTAGGCCTTTAGCAAAGGATCTTGCCTCTATGGTTGTCCCTGCTCCTGTCTGCCCGTGAAAATCGTTTTCAGTTTTGGGTTGAGAATAGGGTATAGCCGCGTAGGGAGTGGGATACCTGTCAGAAATGGACACTAGGTATTCTAGCAGCTGGTTCAATGTTTTAATGTCTTCGGGTGGGGGTTCGCCGATTTTTTGGGATATGAACTCTAGGGTGTACTTTACGAATTTTTCCGTGAATACTGGGCCGTATATTTTAGCCTCTTCCTCAATTCCTTTTAGGAGAAACTCCGTGGAGGTGCGAACGTCTGGCAAGTCATAGGGAGCCTTCTCAAACATTACAAACTCAGACAAATCAGACGTTCCAACCATTTCCCTCTTTTGAATAATAAATTTTTCATCGCTGCATGAGCCGCCCATTAACCAACTCTCCTACGAATGCTTCCATCACAATTTTACACATTCTCTCAAAATTACTAAGATAAACCTGAGTCGAATACCACTCCCACCAAACCCTACCCTCTACGCCCCCATTTTTGCTGGCTTCAAGTTCAAGGTCTTTAAACTCCACCTCAACCTCCCCACACCGCTCAGATCCATAATTACCCACACACACCATTATTCGCTCAGGTGCCACAATCACCCCTGAAGGATCCATTGCGATCATCCCAATTCCTTCAACCTCCAGGGCAAAACTTTCCACCCCCTCTACCATTTCCATTGCCAAATCCAAATTATTGCTAGGCACCCTACGGGATATGTACTCTGCCCCACCCTCTCCAAAAAAAATCTGAAAAGAAACCCTGTCCACCTTGTAGAGCAGAGACTTAGCCATACTCTTTAATGCGCCCACCAAGATTTTGGGGGAAGCCTGTGGGAAACATAACCAGAACCTATACATACCAATCACTAATTTTCTAATTTCTCAATTAATAAACTCCCCTACTAACTATCTAGGCTTTGCAAAACGTTTAACAATAGGTGCATTTTGAGCAAAGAGGGGGAGCCCCTATTAACATGGAGTGGGTTTATTGTGGGCAGGTTGTTGGATTTAAGAGAAATCGCGGTTTCAAATAGTTAAGCGTTTGAGAAGGGGAGGGATATTAGCCTAAGGAGTGGAAGATAAAAAAGTTACAATACACACCATCCACAGTAGAGAACCGTGAAGAAAACAGGTTCAAAATACTTGAGGGTATTAATTATAAATAGTCTACCAGCTCATTTATATGACAATTATTTGCCGGGTTTATTGGGCTGGTATGATTTTAATCTTGTTTGGAGGTGTTACCTTTGAGTAGGATGAAATCGGTTCTTGTTGTGGCTGGCCATTCGGATGATGCGGATTATGCTTGCGGGGGCACATTGGTGAAATTTGCAAGGGAAGGTACCAACATTGTTTTGGTGGTGGTTACTCGGGGCGAGAAGGGAACCCTTGACCCCCACATAGACATGGATGCGTTTGGTAAGATTCGAAGGGAGGAACAGGACAACTCTGCAAAAATACTAGGCATAAATAGGGTGGTCTATCTTGATTACTCTGACCATGACGTTTTGCCCACACACGAGTTTCGAGCCAAGCTCATTAAAGAGATCTGCAGGTACAAACCGGACATTGTGATGACCCATGATCCCTGGAAAAGGTATGAATGTCACCCGGACCACCGGCACACTGGCATGATGGCTATTGAGGCTGCGAGTTTCTCCCTGTATTCCACGGAAATTAAGCCCGCCGACCCCCTCCTTGAACCACACTTGGTTTCCGAGATATGGTTGTTTAACACCGATAATCCCAATTACTGGGTGGACATAACTGACACCATTGATAAAAAACTGGACGCCCTAATACAGCACAAAAGCCAGCTTGGAGAGGAAATGGCCAAGTTTGCTCAGAGGGCGAATGCTAAGACCGGAGCCGCTTACGGTGTAAAATTTGCGGAAGAGTTCCGAATCCTTAGGCGTGGATTCCCATACCTATACGAGTAACTCATTCGCCTTGGCTTTTGCAAAACTATAAAAAGTAGAAACCATCCTAATTTAGACTAACTTGACTGAGAGGAATCTTTAATGGCGAAGGAAAAAGAAGGGAAACCTATTAAGGAGAAGGGAAAGACTCGTTCATTGATCACCATTGGTTCTGCCTTCTTCACCTATAATGCTGATGTTCAAGCTTTTCCTGTTTATTATACTTCCATGGGTAGAGATTTGGGTGTTTCTCGGGCTGCTCTGGGATTAATAGACACCACCAGGGGAGCTCTACAGGCTTTTCTTACGCCCCTCTGGGGGTTTCTCGCCGACAGATATTCTCGCAAGAAGGTTCTAACTATAGGCTGCTTTGTCTGGGGGATTGCCACCATTCTCCTCTCGCTTGCCGGAAATTATACTACTCTCGCCCTTCTAAGAATAGTCACGGCTCTGGGGCTGGCAACCATGGTTCCAACCGGTTTCTCGCTTATTGCGGACATGTTTCCCTTGGAAAGCAGAGGAAAATATTATGCAGTTTATGGAGCCATAGGGATAGTGGGCTTAATGTTAATTATACCGATACTGGGCTTTTTGGACGCCCCGAGCCTCACTGGGGGATTAGAATCAGACCTCTACAGACTAGCATTATACCAAGCGGTTTACCCCGACACAATGCTTATTCTGAGGAACATTTTACAGCTAGATGCGCTTGCAAAAAGCACGCTTTATAATGGGGTGTGGAGAAACGGCTTCATAGTTATGGGGAGTGTAAGCATTGGGATCGCTGGGCTAGTAGCACTATTCGTGAAGGAGCCCCCCAGAGGAGCAGCAGAAAAGGAGCTTAAAGGCGTTGTCACCGAAGAAACAACCGAAAAGTACAGAATAAAACGCAGCGCATTTAGGGAAATTTTGAGCACACGCACCATGCTGGTAATCATTGGACAGGGAATAATGGGATACTTTCCCTACGTCGTTCTCCAATTCTGGTTCATTCACTGGTTTGAAACCGCACGGCAGATTCCACCGTTTCAAGCCACCATCATTTTTGCAATACTGGTGATGGGCTCGGCTCTGGGTAACCTAGTGGGCGGACTCCTCGGAGACCGCATGGAAAAGAGAAGCCCAGCAAAAGGGAGAATCATGGTTGCGCAGATATCAACCTTCTCAGGAATACCTTTGGTGCTCCTGATCCTATTTGTTAGAATGGACTTACTTTTATACATTGGTGTCGCGTTTTTCACCGCAATTATGATGAGCTGGAGCGGAGTGGGCGCGGTGGAGCCCATAGTATCCGCAGTTAACAAGCCAGAGACACGTAGCACCGCCTGGGCCTTGGAGCAGATGTTTGAACAGGGCTTTGCAGCCTTTGGAGTGGTCATAACGGGGTGGATCGCTGACAACATAAACTTGGGAGTATCAGGAATCGCCATGCAGTGGATATCACCCTATCTTAGCTATTGGCTCTATTTTGCCGATGTAGGATTCCTTCTCTATATTCTGTGGCTCTCCGGCGAGTCACTAACCCTAGCCATGGCCCTAACAGTCTCTATTCCCTGGACTTTCTGCGTACTCATATGGACACTGGCATACCGAACATACTACAAGGATAGAAGCAGAATACAACAGTTCCTAGAACAGAGAAGAAAAGAAATCACCAAAAAGTAGCTATAGAATGAAAAATCCCTACTTTCCCTTTTTCTGTAATTGCATATTGGTGGGAGATCTCTAGTTTTTAGAGATTAGGTGAGAAATAAAATTTTTAGGTACTTTTAGCGTCTTGTAGAATACCTCAATGCACTAGTAAAAATTAATGAGTTATAGAAAAAATCTTCCTAAAACCTAAGGTTTTAGATATACTATATAAATAATTATTTATGCAGAAAGTTTACTTGTCATTCTAATCTAAGAGAAGGCTTCTTGTTTGATAAAGGAAATAACTCAAGGAATTGGCAGAAGACCCACTGAGAATGTATGCCTTAAAAAGGGCTAGGGGGGAAGTTTTCATCCAGCACAAGTAGATGATCCCATTGTTCATTTATTTAGTTTCCAAAAGGAAACTTTATATTTGCATATTGGTATTATTTAGTGATTAAAATGGCTGGCATATTAAAGAATGGAGTCTGGAAGGTACTAACTTTTCTTGTTTCGGGTTCTCGTTATCCTAGCGGTATTTTTGAAGAATTGGGGATGAGTAGAAAAACTGTTTTTCGCACAGTAAAGGTTTTAAAAGAGGCGGGGTTGATAGATGTTTTTTCTTCACGAGAGGAGAGGGTGGGAAGACCAAGAGAATATTTAAGTGTCACTGAGAGGGGATGGAGGCTCCTTCAATTCGTTGAAGAGTTAAAACTGCATAGAATTAGAAGCCACTTTAAAAAATTGGTGTTCGGACCGGGTTATTCTCTATTAGAGTACGGCGTTCCCTTGGTAAACTTTAATGTGGAGGTTTTCACCGAAAAGGAATATGAAACTCAAAAGTCGTTTGAGGAGGATATTAAAGTATTCGTGTGGAGAGATGAGGATGTTTATAGGCGGTGCAAAATATCAAGCTTTGAGCCTAGGATTCCCCTGCTGAGCATTGAAGACACTATATTGGGTATTCTCCTGTTTATGAGAAACGCTCGGTACGTGGAGGCAATACCCACACTAATCGCCTTGAATAGCGGGAAGATAGATTTTGAATATCTGTTTGTAAAGGGTAAGCATTATGATTTGGTTGAAATCATTGGAGCATTTCTGGATATTGCGGACTACCTGAATCCATGCAGGGAAATAAAGAGGGGAAGCAGCCCCTTCAGGAAGGCTCGAAGCTACAAAACAAAACAGGTTTTTCCAAGCATCAAAACAGGTGGAAGATTCAGTGAAGCACTAAAGGAAACGCTAGGAAAATTTTTTGACCCCATAGAAGTTTACTCTTGGTACTGGAATGTGGAAGGTTTACCAGCTCTGGACGAATTTATAAAATTTTTTGAAACATACAGATAGCGCAGTGGAGCGGAGCCTAAATTTGATGGTTAAAAAGGATTTATCGAACTATTTGAGCCAGTTTTCCCAACTGTCGATCAGGTTGGTAGCCATTGGTGGGACAGCCCTCGTTTTGCGGGGAATAAAAACCGCTACTTTGGACCTGGATTTTGTTGTACAAAACGAAGAAGACTACAGAAAACTATTAGATTACTCGGCCAACCTTGGATATATGGCGAAGGCTTATGAGGAGGGGTGGACTAGACTCAAAGGTCCAGTGGTGATAGAAATATTTCTCAAACAGGTTCAAGGAGTGAGAATCAGTGAACGCATGATTTCTAGGTGCTCCAAAGACCTACTAAAATTTGGAAAATTTGAGATTCTACCCCTACATCCACAAGATGTTTTCATCCTTAAAGCAGTAGCAGGAAGGGAACCAAAAGATTTAGAGGACATGAAAACCATCATAGAAAAGAAGTGTATTAACTGGGAGCAGCTGGTGGAAGAGATTAAAATGTTACTGGAGGAGGGGGCTAGCACCAGAGTTGTTCTATCTACTGGGTACTGGCTTGAAAAGCTCAAAAACACTGAAAAATTGGAAATCCCAGACCAGCTACTTGACAAGTTATGGAATCTTCTACCCTAAGACAAGGGTGCTAAAATGGTATAATGATTATTGCTTTTTGAGAAAAGTATTCTCTATTTTAATAAAAAGGGGTGAGGGCGGTTGTTATTTGATTTCTTTGAGAATCGCTTCTATGTTTTGGCTGTAGGTTCCTTGGGGTACGAATTTTTTGTCAAATATGGCTCCTCCTATGGTGAAGGCCCATATGTTTAGTTCTTTCATTTTGCGTACTCTTTCGTAACTGTTTATGCTTCCGGCCACAATTAGGGGTATTTTGACCGCTTTTTGAACCGATACCATAAGTTTTTCCGCGTCTCCATCGTATCTGTAGGCCAGCAGGTTGATTCCTGGTAGTCCCATTTTTTCCACTTTTTTGGCGTCATCCACTATTTCGTTTATGGTTCCTCTCAGGAGGCAGGGGTGATCTACTATTTTGCCGATGTAGGGGAAGAATTTTATTTGGGTTTTGTTTACGAGGGGGATTGTATCTTGGATGTAGGTTCCCCCAATGAGGTAGTCTACTCCTAATTTAACTGCTATTTTTGCGGATTGAATGGCGGCTTCCCTAGATTCGCTTACCACCTCTAGGAAGATGGTTCTTTTGTCCTGCCTCATCATTTCTACCAGTTTTTTGAGCTGTTCAAAGGGTAAGCCTATGTCTTTGAATCCAACGAATTTGACTCCCGTGTCTCGAATTTCCTCATAGACATCGATTGCATTTTTAACCGTCACATCATTGTAGGTTAGCATAAAAATGAATTCGGTCAAATTCCACCTTCTCCTTGATATTACTTTTCCCACTCTGTTATGGCGAAAACTCGGGCAGGGGAACCTCCAATTCCCTTTATGGGTAATGGAAGCGCAACTATGAATACCCTGTCTTTGCCCAGCTTGTCCAAGTTGGTTAACATTTCCACCAGGGGGATACCTGCCTGAAGTAGGTTCATGTGAGCCATGAATGAGTAAATTATTGTGTCATCGTTGGTTCCCACAAGTTTCACTCCCTTCTCTATTAGGTACCCTGCAGCATCTCCAGATATCACAGGTATGTCGGGAATGTTCATATTGGTATAGAAGAAGACTATATCGCCCCTTCTAATCTCCACGTTGTTTTCCTTCTCATACTGTTTGATGTGTTCCCTAGTTACCATGGGGCCAGACACACTGAAACGCTCATACCTTTCAAATTTCTTTGCCAGGTCAGGCTCCTGGCCCACAAAGGACATATCAATGGCGAGCCCCTCACCCACAAAAGTATCAATGGGAACATCCCCTATGGTCACGTTACTCTTAACTAGGTATCCATGGTAGGGAGCTTCAATATGCGTTCCAGCATGGCTCCATAGACGTATCCACTCACACAAGCAACGGTCGTGCACAAAAATGTAAGGCTCAATCCTTATTTCCTCCTCAGGAATAGTTGCACCCCACTGCTCATCCTTAGCCCACTTAGGATCAGTAGGATTCAACAACCTGCTCAACTCAACAACTCTCTTAGGCTTCATAATAATATTCACCCACCTCAAATTTCTACCAAAATTTTTGAGTATTATTACTTTACAGATTTGATTTTTTAAATGCTCATTAAATATTAGCCTTCGCATTTAAAACGGTTTTGTCGAAATAGTCCAAAATAAAGAGTAGATACGAGAAAAATTTGTTTCCGATAGGCTTTAGCACGTGGTGATAATTCCTCCAGTTACATTAATTGCCTGGCCGGTCATAAAGTCAGAATCCTCCGATGCTAGGAACACTGCAACCTTGGCCACATCTTCTGGCTGCCCTATTCTTCCCAAAGGTGTGAAGAAGATGTACTCTTGAAGTATACTTTCGGGAGTACTCCCATCGCCCCTGAGCTCAGCGGTCCACTTCAGTTCACGTTCCTGCATACTTGTGGAAATCAATCCCGGACAAATGGCGTTTACATTTATCTTGTAGGGAGCCAACTCTAAAGCTATGCTTTTCACATAGGCTATTACACCTGCTTTACTTGCATTGTAGTGGGCATACATGGGCGCTCCAGTTTTACCCGCCATAGAGGCGGTACAGACTATTTTGCCACCTCCACCCTGTTCAATCATCCTTTTTGCCACCGCTTGTGTGCAGAGGAACATACCCTTCAGATTGACATCCATGTTCAAGTCCCATTTCTCCTCAGGCATATCTAAAACGAATTCCATGGAGGATACTCCGGCATTGCTCATTAGTATGTCTATCCTGCCGAATTCCTGCACAGTTTCCCTAACCATTTGTTCCACTTGGGATTTTTTTGTTACATCAACTTTGACCGCAAGAGACTTTCTTCCAAGCAACTGAATTTCTTTAGCAGTTTGCTTTGCTTCTTCCAAGTTCAGGTCGGCTACAACGACGTGTGCTCCTTCCCTGGCAAATCTTAGTGCTATGGCTTTACCTATTCCCCTTCCTGCACCTGTGACTATTGCTATTTTTTCTTTTAGCCTAATTTTTACCCACCTCCAATTTGCTCATAGAGCTTTCTTTGTGACTATGGTCATGTTACGGCTGAATGTTACCTCATCATCCCACAAACGATAGGTTTCACTGCTAAAATAGTCCCCCCTCTCTGAGGCAAGGAAAACCGCCATTTTGGCTATCGCCTCTGGCTCCCCCTCTATTTGGTGTAGGGGTGAGAAAAGTACAATGGTGTCCTCATCTACTGGCGGACCCGCTTTTAGTTGGGCTCCCAGTTTTAGCTCAGTATTTTCGATGAAACCAGGACATATTATGTTCACCTTTATGTTTTTGCCAGCCAATTCTAAGCCCAGACTGCGCGTAAATCCTATCACTGCACCCATCGAAGCCGCATAATGTGATAGTTGTTCCTGCCCCGATACTCCCGCAGTGGAGGAAACTATTATTATCTTGCCCCTATTGTTCTTAACCATCTCCCTGGCCACGGCTTTGCAGAGAAAGAATACACCCTTGGCATTATAGTCTACCACGGTGTCCCACTGCTCCTCTGATAAGTCCACCATTTTGACCAGTGAGGCAGCTCTGGTCACATTGACCAATATGTCAATTGTTCCGAAACCCTCCAATGCTTTTTTAACCATATCCTTTATCTCAGCTTCGCTGCGGATATCGATTTTTAGACCTAGGGCTTTTCCACCCCTAGATTTTATTTCTGAGGCCGTCTTTTCGGCGAATTCCAAATAGAAATCTCCAACTACAACCTTTGCTCCTTCACTTGCAAACTCTAGGGCGACCCTTCTTCCTATACCCGAGCCGCCTCCAACTATAACTGCAGTTTTATCAGCCAAACTCATTTTGCTCCAACTCCACACGCTAGTCAACCTCAAAGAGGCTACATAGATCTTCATATAGTTTAATGTACTTTTGGTAGGCTTTACCGTATACATCAAAGTTTTTGGAGTTAGGCTCGTACTTTCTTTTTATGCCCACCATTTTGCTAGCTGCCTCTCTAACGTCCTTATAGATTCCCACTGCCTTCCCGGCTAGTATGGCTGCTCCTAGGCTGGCGGCTTCCTCTATTTTGGTTTGGTAAACAGTTTTCCGAGTTATGTCCGCCTTAATCTGGTTCCACACCGGGCTTCTGGCCCCTCCACCTAGTACTCTTATTTCTTTTACTGGGATTTTCATGTCTTCTAGAACATCTATGTTTCTTCTCACAATGAAGGCTATGGCTTCCATTATGGCCCGGGCAAAGTGGGCCTTGGTGTGTTTCAGAGTGAAGCCAAAGAACACACCTTTCGCCTTGGGGTTAGCCTCTGGTGCCATGGCTCCCTGCAGGTGTGGAAGCATAACTAGGCCGTCGCTTCCAGGAGGTACTTTCTCCACCTCATCACCTATTACATTGTAGGGGTCAGTCTCCAAGAGTTCGGCTACACTCATCTCTTCTTTTGCAAAGTTATCTCTGTACCATCTGAGAACCATACCCCCCGTGGTAAAGGTGTGGGCCATATAAGTATCAGGTATTCCATAGTAGTGGATGGGCATTCTACCCTGCTTGTCAAAAACTGGTTTTTCCAGAACCGCACAGATGGCCAGAGCTGCTCCCGTGTTTTCAGAAAACATTCCCGGCTCCACATTTCCCACCCCTATAGCACCGCACACCTGGTCTAATGCTCCTGTAGTTACCATGGTTTTGGGGGAGAGGCCCAGTTCCTCAGCCACTTCTGGCTTGAGTTCTGCCACCGGTTCCCCGGACTCCCTTATGGAGGGCAGTTCATCCTGTGTTATTCCCAGGAAGTCCAGCATTTCGTCCCAGTACTTTTTAGTGATAATGTTCCAGTAGAGTGTGGAGCAAAGCAGTGAACCTTCAGCTACCAGTTCGCCGGTCATGCGGTATATTAGGTAGTCTTCTATGAGAAGAAACTTGTCTACCTTGTCAAATATGTTCTTCTCGTTTCTTTTCAGCCAGAAGATTTTTGACGCTGGCCAGGTGGGAACTATTTTCACCTGTCCCGAAATCTTAAATGAGTACTGGTTGGGGTCGAACTTTTGTGATAGGATGTCCGCCTCTTCCTGTGCGCGGTTATCCAGCCAGATTATGGCGTTTCTCAGGGGCTTTCCTTCTTTATCTATGAAGAATAGTGTTTCTCCCTGGGCGGATATTCCCAGAGCCTTTATGTTTTCGGGGTTGACCTTCGTTTGTTCCAGAACCTCTCTAACGCCATCCTTGAATGCTTTCCAGAAAGTTTCTGCGGGAAGCTCAACCGCGAGGGGGGTGGGGGTGAGCAGTTTATACTCTTGAGTGGATATTCCTTGAAGCTCGCCCTGGGTGTTAAAAAGGGCTATTTTTGAGGCTGTGGTTCCTGCATCCAGAGTGAGAATATAATCCAAGAGTTGAGGCCTCCTTTTAGCTTTTAGTCGTCTGGGGGTGCTAGAGCCCAGCATACCAAGGCGGGTTCCTCATAGTTGTTTATTAGTTTGTGTGGTTCACCAACGGGTATGATTACACTGTCTCCCTCTTTCAGCTCCCTTTTCTCCTTGGAGAATTCACACAAAACTTTTCCCTTGGCCACATAGAAGACCTCTTCACCGTACTTGTGGCCGGGATCCACGGCACCCTCTTTTCCAGGCTCAAGGTAGGAGGTGCCGAAAACTAGTTTATCCGACTTTAAGTAAAGGTGACACAACTCTTCACCTTCCCAAAACTCTTTAGAATCCTTCAAAGTCACAACTTTAATCCTGCTCATTCTACAACCCTCAACCATTTTAACTTAAATACAATTTTATTTTTACCTTCAATTATTAAAATGTGTCCCCAATAGTGTTTAACTTTAATTTCGTTTCTTCATTTCACTTTATCTATTTCTATGAATTTTTGCAACTTTACACTATTAATTTGGAAAATTTTCAGAATACCAAGGGTATTAGAGAAAGTAAAATATTATGCGACAAGCATCAAGAAAGTATAATATTTGAAATGAACTTTATTAAGCAATCAAATTTAAATCTAGAAAACTATTTTCTTACAGAGCCTACCAGAAAACTGGAGCATATGCTCTTCACCTTTACGGAAAAATTTTGGAGCGGCCATACTATGGTAAGTCTTTCAAAAATGCCGTCGGAAATAAAGGAATTCATAGAATATTTCTGTGATGAGGTTGGTCCCCGCCCTCCCTGTAGCGAACAGGAAGCCAAGGCGGCTAGGCTGATGAAGAAGAAATTTGATGAGTACTGTGATAAAACTTCTTTGGAGAATTTCACCTGCCGCCCCGCTGCTTATAGATGGGTTTTCAGGTTGCCCATCATTCTCTACATATTATCAGTGGCTTTATATGTGGTTTCGACATATTTCAGTCTGCAAGCGTCCGCCACACCTCTAGGCTTTGCGCTGCCTCCATCGATTTGGGGTGCAGACTTGAGGTTTTACCACTTGTTATTTCTCCTAGCTGCAATCGCTGTTTCCACGTTTTCCATAGTGATAATTGTGGGGAGCTTAATGTACACCAAGGAGACTGTGGACTTACTTTTCCCCAAGAGAACCTCAACAAACGTCATTGGAAAAATAAAGCCCCAGGAAAAAGCTAAGAAGTTGGTTTTGATAAGTGGACACCACGATTCCAATTGGGAGTTCCCCCTCATAAAAAAATTTGGAAGTAAATATGTTAACATGCAGGCTATACCGGTCATTCTAAATTATGTCCTCCTTCCCATTCTGCTACTCAAAATGGCGACACATTTTTTGGGCGCAACTCCTAGTTTCCACACAGAAACTACCATACTAGCGGTATTGGTGGCCCCAATTCCGATTATGCTTTACATTTATCCCAATCTTGTCTCGAAAACTCCAGTTATGGGTGCCAATGATAATCTGACCGGGATGGCTGTTTGCTACGAGGTGGCAAAATACATTTCAAACCCAGAGCTGCGACCAAAAGAAACCGAGGTCTGGCTGGTTTCCTTCGGATGCGAAGAAATAGGGGATAGAGGAAGCAAACAATTCGTAAAAAGCCACTACGAAGAATTAAAAGAAGCTTACCATGTGAACATAGACATGGTTGGCGAAAAGGAATCCACACTGTGCATCGTAGAAAAGGAAGTGAGAACCCTAGTCAAACTCTCACCAGAGGTCACCCAAAAACTGAATAGCATATTTGAGATGCTGAGAATAAAAGCAAAAAATGTCTCCATAGACGCCTACACAGACGCCATGTCCTTCGCAAAAAAGGGACTAAAATCGGCATCAATAGTCGCCCTAGGCCCCTCAAAATTTCCCAAATACTACCACACAACCAACGACACCCCAGAAAACCTAGACTACAACCAAGTAGCAAACGTAGTAAAGGTCTGCCTAGAATTCATAAAGCAAATAGACCAAAAGGCATAAACCCACCATTCGGACTTGTTTGAGAAATAGTGGCTGCCACCCCAAGGCCATAATAGAACGTGGGTGACATCAACATTTTTATCTCTCCAATCATCCTTTTAAAATTGACCAGACTGCCATACTTATTGGAAATAGTGGTCAAATTGCCAAAAACTTCCAATGGGCCAAGTTTCCGAAGTTGATGGATTAGGGGTGAAAAAGTTGAAGTTTTCCGTTCTCGCCAAGTGTTTTGAGTTTTTAGAAGGTACTTCCAGCCGGCTTGAAATGACTGACATTCTGGCAAACCTTTTCAAAGACTGCACAACTGAAGAAATTGACAAGGTTGTCTACATGCTTCAGGGAACAGTGGCTCCACCCTTCAGGGGAATAGAGATTGGTATGGGGGAAAAGTTTGTTCAGCAAGCAGTATCTAACGCCTCCGGCGTCCCGAAGGAGGAGGTGGTTAAGCAGTACAAAACTCTTGGCGATCTGGGCGATGTGGCTTCAAACATTCTTCCCAAAAAGGAGGGGGTTCTAACTGTTTCCCAGGTTTATGACGCCTTCATGAAAATTGCCACGGCCTCGGGGAAAGGCACACAGGAAGTGAGAATCAATGCCCTAACAGAACTCTTAAAGAATTCTTCACCCGAGGAGGCAAAGTATCTGGTTAGGATACCTTTGGGAAAACTCAGGCTGGGTGTGGGGGACGCCACCATAATTGACGCCCTATCAGTTAGAACAGTGGGAGACAAGTCCATGAGAGAGGAAATTGAGAGGGCCTACAATCTCTGCTGCGACATGGGCCTAGTGGCAAAAACACTCTACACCGATAGAGAAGCCATAACCAATTTTCAAATCAAGGTTGGCAACCCCATAAAGCCAGCGCTGGCAGAGAGACTCTCAAGTGCAGAGGAAATCATTGAAAAAATCGGCGAATGCTACGTGGAAGCCAAGTATGACGGTTTCAGAATACAGCTCCACAAAGAGGGAGACAAAATAGAATTGTTCTCCAGAAGAATTGAGAGAATGACCCATATGTTCCCAGAAATAGTCCAAGCAGCCAAGGAGCAAATAAAGGGAGACGCCATCATTGAAGGAGAAACCATAAGCTACGATGAATCTACAGGAGAATTCCTACCATTCCAATTCACCATCCGCAGAAAAAGAAAACACGGAGTAGAAGAAATGGCCGAACAGTACCCCGCAATATACTTCGCCTTCGACATACTCTACAACGGAAAAGACCTCACCCAAAAACCCTACCTAGAAAGAAGAAACATCCTTGAACAAACCATAACCGAAGGAGAAATCATAAAAATCTCAGAAAAAATCAGAACAGGAGACCCCCAAGAACTAATGAGATTCTTCAACGAAAACATTGGAAGAGGACTAGAAGGCATAGTGGCAAAAGACCTAAACGCACCCTACATTGCGGGAGCCAGAAAATTCGCCTGGATAAAACTCAAAAGATCCTACAAAGGCGAACTAGCAGACACAGTAGACGTAACCATAGTAGGATACCTGGCAGGCAGAGGCTCAAGAGCAAAAATGGTGGGAGCCCTACTAGGAGCAGTCTACGACGAAGAAACAGAAACCTTCAAAACCGTAGCCAAAATAGGCAGCGGAATGACCGAAGAACAAATGATAAACCTAAAGAAAATGCTCGACCAAATAAAAGTCGAAAAAAAGCCCAAAAACGTAGACTCCCTCATAACCCCAGACGTCTGGACACAACCCCAATACGTAATCACAGTATCCGCAGACGAAATAACCCTCTCACCATCACACACCTGCGGAAGAACCAAAGACCTAGGATACGCACTCCGATTCCCCAGAATGATAAGCTGGATAAGACAAGACAAAAAACCAGAAGACTCCACCACAGTAAAAGAAATAATCCAAATGTACAACATACAAAAACACGCAAAAACAGAATAAAAAAAGCGGAAGAAGAAACAAACCCTTCTTCCTTTTTGAAACCAGCACGCATTCAAGAACTATCACGTTCTCTTACCCAGAATAACAGCAGCCCCCACAATGGCGATCAGTAGAAGAACCGCAACCCCACCAAACATCAAATTAGAAGAAGACTGCTGACCCGCCAACAACTGACCCAAACCAACCAACATGAAATAATCCAAAGGCTCAACTTCCCAAACAGTAATTCTATTCTGACTCGCATTATAAGCAGGATCCACTTCTCCACGCTGATCAATCATAAGATACCTCACAAGACCCAGCCACTCTGGAACCGCCGTGTCCGGGTCGCCTTGAACTAGGGTAACTAGGATAAGGGGAACATACTCACTTGGATCGGTAGGTAGAGGATGTCCTGTTTGGTTCCTCATTGTTACCGCGAACATGGGGTACAGTTTTCCTATCTCTGGAATTAGGAGCGCTCCTTCTAGGTTTATGCATACTCTGTACAGTTTGCTGTCATCTATGGGGGCATAGGTTCCATTCTGGAAATCTTGCTCAATGCTCACTATCCGAGAACCGGGGGGTCCAAGAGTAGTATAGGTCACCCTCAGTCCCGAAATTTGCATGAAGTAGTCGCCACCAGCATACAGTGCAAACTCCATTGCCTTCTTAACATCACTGCCAAGGAGGTAGAAGCTGGTCAAAAGCCAACCATAATAAGGCCCCTGGTAGGGTACCCCTCCTAAGGGCACCACGCTCACCGCATCATAAAGCGTTATGTTCCTACTAGCAGGCTCCAATCCATGCCTTATAACACCGCTCGGCACAAATGCAAAGTCCACATAGGGATCACCCGCAGAAACATTGTTGGCCTGCCACCTTATGGCATCCGCCACCAAGTCACCAATCGGAGTCTCACCACCTGGAACATAGCCAGCACCCGGAACACCAGTTGTGGTATTAGCAATCACAGTACCCGTTGCAGGTATCCCCATATCACCAAGAGTAGCATCTATTCCTGCACGATAAATTCCAATTAGACCCGCTACAGGTGCGTATTCTTGTATTGTGTCATTTATATGTATTGGTGTCCAACTTCTCACGGTGACACCCTTGCCAGGGTTGTTATCTGGGTTTACAGTTATTTCGAGTTTACCCAAGTATTCGCCCAGAGCCAATGCGTCAGCTATGGTTGTGTTTCCCACAATTATTGGGGTTGGCGTCAACTCGTGGTCGTGGCCACTGAGTATTAAGTCGATGCCTGGAACCTGCTGGGCGAGAACCACATCGCTTTCCCATCCGCTGTGGCTGAGGCATATGATGAGGTCAATGTCTGGGTCAGACTTTAGGTAAGCTACCTGTTGTCGAGCAGTCTCTATTGGGTCTAAGATATTATAATGTCCCGTGAAGAACATTGTGGCTATTGCGCCGTATCCTATTACCGAGAAGAGGCCAATCTTCACCCCGTTTACTGTCATCGTGGCGTTAGGCTTTATAAATGCCCCAAGGTTGTAAACATCATTAGTCAAATTCAAGTTTGAACACAGGATAAGTGGCATATTTGCAAGTCCACCCAAGGTGGAATTGGTATTATTGAGAATCAAAAATAGTCCATGGTCACTGTAGTCAAACTCATGGTTCCCCAAACAAATGGCGGTATAATTCAGGAAGCCAGGACTCATCAGGTGGAGTTCGGGTGAAGCTTGGATTGGACCTGCGAATGAGAATGGTGTACCCATCAGAAAGTCACCGACTTCAAACACTAGAACCGGTTCACCAGCACTACCTCTTATGTCATTTATTTTTGTAGCTATGCGTGCCATTCCACCCACGGTGGGATCATCGCCAGTTCCGGTTGCGTTGTAGTCGGCTAGTGGCCAGGGTAGTAGTTCTGAGTGTAGGTCGCTGTGGAACAGAATTGTCATATTCACTGCGGCATTTTTACTTTGCATTGGGTTGTCTCCCTGTGTTCCCTGGTTGTAGGCTGCTATGAGTATACCGGAGCTTAGAGTGCCAGAGGTAGAGGTAATAATGGGAGCTGTTAAGGCTAGAATGAATAGTGTTGATACTATGAGGGCAGTAATTTTTGTTCGCTTCATTTTCTTCTCTCCCTTACTTTGTTTTTTGGAATTGGAGAGGGCTCACAGGTTTAAACAAGTTTTTATTCAACTTTTAGGCAAGCACATTTGCGTAAATATTCTTTTAGCCCTTCTCCAACGCTTTATTATCAGTGTATTAGATATATAAAATTTTAGTTTCACTGTGGCGCAATGTGATATGTATGTTTTTTGCATGGGGGGTGTGTATTTTTTGTTGCGGGCTGCTTTTTAGAGGGAGGCTTTGAAAGCCTTCTTTTCCACATTCCAGCCATATAATAGAAGTTTAGGAGGACATTTTTACATACCCCATAAAATCAAAAATACATACATGCTACTATACGCCACTTTAAGATTATGAAATATTGTTTAAACTCATTTTTCGCGGATTTGAGAATCCTTTAGCGGGATTTGCGGAGCTTTCCTCCCCCCCACGCCAGTTCTTGAGAGAATAAATATACCGGGCCAGTGAAAACACAACAACACCCCAAAACCATCAAGAAAAGCACAATCACCCAAATAACTTCGCAGAATCCGCTAAATACTAGTTTAAAATTAAACTGTTAGTATCTTGCCTAAAAAGTGGAAAAGGAGTTTTGATTTGGTTAAACTTTGCTAAGTTTTGGGAATAAAACGTCACCTGGATTTTTCGGTTTTATTCCTTCCAAATCTCGGGTTTTAGGTTTCCAATTTTTTGATGGTTTCCAGTATTTCTTGGGTTTTGGGTATGTCGTGCATGGAGTCGCCGTAGTAGGCGTATTGTATTGTTCCCTGTTTGTCTATTATCAGTAGTGCGGGCATTCTTCCCAGTTTGCGTAGTATGATTTCTTGTTTTAGTAGTTTGGTGACTTTTTGTTCCTGATCATAGTATATGGGGTATTTTCTTTTGGCGTATTTTGTTTCCAGCTTTTTGGCGTTTTCCAGCTTATCTACAGTAATGGGGTATAGGGCGGTGTTTAGCTGGTCGAAATCGTCGATATGGTTTGCCAGTCTGGCGACATGTCCCCTGCAGTAGGGTCAGGAGATTCCCCTCAGCAGGATTAGCACAACGTTTCTTTTTCCCTCGAATTCTCTGATGTTGACTGTTTCTCCTCTCGAGTTTGGTAGGCTGAATTCTGGTATCCTTGCGCCCACCATTTGGAACTTATCCTTCGTTCTGCTACCACCTCCTCCACCTATTAGAAAAATATCCACATGCTAAAATGTTTTAGACAATTTCTTTTTTAATCACATATAATTTAAAAAAGGGTTGGTTTTAGGTTATAGTGTTTTTTATTTGCTATGAAAACGTGTTTTCATTCTTTGCCATGAAAAGCTTTTTCATGCTTTATCTGAAACGCTCTAGCGTATGTTGGTTTGCCATGAAAAACTTTTTCATACCTTTATCTGAAATGCTTTCAGCGTATGTTGGTTTGTCTAAGAAGCGCAGCTTATGTAGGTTTCTTGAGGCCGAGTATTTCTCTTGCTTCGTCTGGGGTTGCTACTGGTCGTTGTAGTTCTTTGGCTATTCTTACTACTTTTGCTACGAGTTCGGCGTTGCTTTTTGCGAGGACGCCTTTTTCCAGGTAGATGTTGTCTTCCATGCCTACTCTTACGTGTCCCCCTAGGAGTATGGCTCCTGTGGCCATTTCCATTTCGTATCTTCCGGGGGCGCAGACGGACCAGGTCCAGTTTTTAGGGATTTGGTCTACGCAGTAGATTAGGGTTTTGAGGTCGGGTGACATGCAGGAGAGTCCGCCGAACATTACGAATTGGATGTGTAGGGGTTCTTTTAGTGAGCCTTCGGCTACCAGCCTTTTGGCTGTGTTTATTTGTCCGGTGTCGTAGATTTCCAGTTCGGGTTTAACGTTGTTTTCATACATCCAGCTTGCCCACTTTACAATGGTGCTTACGGGGTTTCCGAAAATAACGTTTCTGAGGACGGGTAGTCCCATGTCTTCCCAGAGGTTGAGTGAGCCCATGTTGAGTGATGAGAGGTCCTGTTTGAAGGTCATTCTCTCCTTCATTATTTCGTCCATTTTTTCTGGATCAACTCTACCCCCGCCGGTTGTGATGTTTATGATTAGGTCTGAGGCCTCGCTCTCCCTTATTCTTTTAACGTACTCTTTTAGGACTGGGTTAGGGTCTCTTGCTGACCCCCCTGTTTCCGGGTCTTTGGCGTGTAGGTGAACCACTGAAGCGCCAGCCTTCCTGCACTTTACGCATTCCTCAACAACCTCGTCTATGGTTGCGGGAACATATGGTGTTTGGGCTCTGGAGATGAATTCTCCGCCAGTGAGGGCGGCCGTTATTATGAGCTTCTCCCTAGCCATAATTCCACCTCCAAAACTAATTTTATTTATGATATTTTAAGGGTTTAACGCCCTTTAATATTAATTCCACTTTTTGAGGATTTAAAATTGTTTTTCTATTTTTTCGTTTTTGGGTGTGGCTCGTCTAGGAGTGCTATTACTTCTTTGTAATTTTTCAAATCTGCGGGTACGCTTAGCTGTATTTCTTCTATGAAGTCGGCGTATTTCTGTGGGTCTAAAACTTCGTATAGGAAGTTTTTGATTTTGCGGGCGGTTTCTATGCCTTTTTGACCGCATTTTTCAACCAGTAGTAGGAAGGCGTCTGCGGAGGAGGCGGTTACCGCGTTTTGGAACTGTTTTCCCCTGTCTGGAATTTTGTCTCTTATTTTCCAAATGGATTCAAATAGTTTTAGGGCTTCCTCCATTTTCATAATCATTTTTTCGCAGCTCAGGGTGGAGGCTAGGTCTATGAGGGCAATGCCCTTACCGTAGAGGGCTAGGGCGTAGTCTGGCGCTATTTTTAGAGCCTCATCATAACTGTTTATCGCTTCCTCATATCTGCCCAAATTTCCTAGGGCCAAGCCCTTATTGTAGTGTGTGACAAAATTGTGGGGATTTATGGCTAAAACTTTGTCGAAAAAAGTTAGAGCCTCCCCGTATTTCCCCATTCTTATGAGTAAGCCGCCCTTATTGTTTAATGCTTCCTCATCCTTAGGATTTATTTCTAGAACCTTATCGAAACACTGCATAGCCTCTTCATGTCTCCCCAACTGGTCTAACGCTGTGCCCTTATTGGCTAGAGCCACAATATCTTGAGGATCAATCTCTAGGGCCTTATTGTAGAAGTCTATGGCTTCCTCAAATTTACCCTCATCAACCAGGGAATTGCCTTTATTAACTAGGGCTTCCACGGATTCAGAATTCATAAGCAACCCTCCAATTTGCCCAATATCCTCAACACTATCAAAAAATATCATCTCTCCATATATTTCTCCAGGCGGGATTAAATAAGACTTTCTTGGCACTAAACCAATTATTTACTCCATGTTGGAAAATTTTCTTGTTTCAGAATGTCTCGATACATTGTAGAACCGGGATGGATTTCCAGATCTGTCTTTCCCAAGAATTCCCTGTACCCTTTGTCCCCCAATATCTTTGTTAAAAGTTCTTTTATTCTTCTAACGGTTTTTGAGCCTTGCATGCCGCAAACCTCGGCCAGATTCTGTATCACCTGAATCATAAGGCGGGGAACATCAGTCCTGAACCTCTCCAAAATCTGAGGAGATAATTTTTCTTGGCTCCAAACATGTTCCAAGGAGTCAATAACTGAGCCCACCCTAGAGATTGCCTCTTCACAGTTTAAGGGCTTTGTGAAGACCAGAAGAGCTAAGGCCTTGTTGAGAGAGGCTTCAGCAATTCTGGGGTTTAGGACTAATGCCTCATCAAACATTTTTACTGCTTCTTCGAATCTCCCCAAGCGGAGAAGAAGATTGCCCCTGTTGTAAAGAGTTTCGGCGTCTCCAGGATTAATTTCTAAGGCTTTGCCATAGCAGTCTAGGGCTTCTTTAAACTCTAAAAGGTTGAAAAGCACATTACCCTTATTGGTTAAAGCCTCCCAGTCCCTTGGGTTCAACTCTAATACCTTATTAAAATAGTTCAGGGCCTCTCTAAACCTTTGAAGCTCGCAGAGAGCAACTCCCTTATTAAACAGAGCCTCTAAAAATTCGGGACTCAGCGCTAACGCTTCATCATAAAGTTGGATAGCTTCCCCAAACTTCCCCAAATTGAAGAACTCGTTGCCCTTATTAACAAGTTCTCTAGCCCTTCTTGAAGCCAAACACGAACCTCCTGCGATAAAAAAGGCCAACCAGCACCTTTTACACTTTTCTGCATACCCTGATAAGAAAAGGAGTATAATCGGGAATAGCTCTAAAACGAAAATTATAATCAGAAAGCTTCCCATTCTAAAAAATATATGGACTCCACTTTGCCAAGTGTGTGCAGCTGTTGTGACTGGAATACGGCTAAATATGGACTTTTGAATTATTTAACCTGTTTTGGTTAGACTCCTTCACGGGGAAAGGAGCCAAAAACACTTGATGGAAAACAAAAAAATCCAATAGGTTCCCCATAAACCACAAATAATTTTAGTTAATTTTAAATAAAAAGCACGTCTTAGACTGTTTAAAGACTTGTTTTTTAGAATTAGAAGAGAGGTTTAATAATGAGTAAGAAAAGTGAGGAAAAAAAGGTAGCAAAAGTTGCGAAGCCTAAAGAGAAGAAGTTACCGGACTACATTAAGAATAGGATTTGGCTGAAGAAGTACCCTCCAGACCTGCCCAAAGAGGTTAAGATACCTGCTGACAAGTCGATACCCGAACTTGCGGAAGAAGCAGCAGACAAGTGGCCCGATTCTGTAAACATAATATTCTATGGAAGAGAATTCACACGCAAAGAGTTCAAGGACTACATTGACAGACTCACCACGGCATTCCAAAAAAACCTGGGAATTAAGAAGGGAGACAAGATAGCAATATATCTACCAAACTGTCCCCAATTCATCATAGCATACATGGCGGGACTGGCCGCGGGAGCCACCATGACCTGCATCAGTCCCCTATTTGTACCCCGAGAATTAGCCTACCAGTTAAAGGACAGCGGAGCAGAAACCCTAGTAACCATGGACATGTTCTATAACAATGTGGGACAAATAAGAAACGAAGTTAAACTAAAAAACATCATCATCACCAACATAATGGGACAAACACCCAGCGTGCCCGAAAGCGTGGATCAGGGAATATACCACATGACTAACCTAATCAAAGACACCGCCCCCGACATCACAAGGGTAAAATTCAACCCCAAAAAGGACATTGCAGTAATCCAATACACTGGAGGCACAACAGGCATGCCCAAAGGCGCACTCCTCACTCACTACAACCTCATAGCCAACGCCCACCAAATCATACCCATAACAGAAGCACTAAAAAAGAGGTTCAACGAGGACAGAGTGAGATCCATAAGTGTACTGCCCTGGTACCACATATATGGACAAACCTGCGAAATAATTGCGGGAAACTTGATAGATTCAACTGCGGTTCTTTTCGCCCAGTTTGACCCGGGAGCCATTCTTGATGCCATTAATAAGTATAAACCTTGGCTATTTTTAGGAGTTTCAGCTTTGCTCATAGCACTCATGAACCACCCCAAGGCCCAAGAAACTGATTTCAGCTGCCTCAAATACGTGAACATGGGAGCCGCCCCAACTCCAGACGAAGTTGCAAGACAATGGAAAAAATTGTCTGGACACCCGCTGAGCGAAGGCTACGGGCTAACCGAAACCAGCCCTGTAACCCACACTCGCCCCGCCCAACTTTTCGGCGAAAAACTGGGCAGCATCGGCCCACCTGTTCCCAACACGCTGGCAGGCATAGTAGACCCAGAAACCAATGAGTTTCTACCCATAGGGGAACTGGGAGAACTGGTGATTAGCGGTCCCCAGGTGATGCTTGGTTACTATAACAGGCCCAAAGATACCGAAGCAGTCTTCTTTGAGGCAGGGGGATACAAGTGGCTCAAAACCGGAGACCTAGCCCGAATGGATGAAGACGGGTACTTCTATATCGTTGACCGCACCAAAGACATAATAAAATATAAGGGTCACAGCGTGTATCCCAGAGAAATTGAGGAGGTCATATTTGAGCACCCCGCAGTATTAGAATGCGCAGTTATAGGCGTACCCGACCCTGAGGCAGGAGAAAACATAAAGGCATACATATCACTAAAACCAGATTACAAGGGTAAGATAACCGAAGAGGAGATGAAAAACTGGATTAAGGAACGAGTCGCCGCCTACAAGTACCCCAGATACGTGGAATTCATAGACGTTATCCCCAAGACCATCGTAGGCAAAGTTCTGAGACGAGCACTGAGAGAAAGAGAAGGCGTAAAATCGGGATAACTTTACCATTCCCCTTCTTTTTTGTTTTTCAAAGGTAATTCAGTTAGAACTAAGATCTTATGAAAAAGGGGGCTGGAAATCCTCTTAGGAGGATGCTGGCGACCTTTTACAGATACCACAACCTACACTTAGGAGCATGTGGGCTGGGTGAAAAAGTTAAAATCCTCACACATTCAAGTTATACCTAAGAACGATTTAGTTAGGGTGGATTTTGTACATGTTTAGATTTAAAAAATCGAAACTTCCAGACTATGTTAAAAAGAAGATATGGTTAAAGAGCTACCCTCCAGATTTCCCCAAGAAGATTAAGATTCCCAAGAAGTCTTTGCCCGAAGTGTTCAGAGAAGCGGCGGAGAAGTATGGCGACGAGGTTAGCCTCATTTTTTATGGTAAGGAGTATACCCGCAAACAGATTATAGATTGGTCGGATAGGTTGGCTACTGCCCTCCACAATATGGGTGTAAGAAAGGGTGACGTGGTAGCTATTTATCTACCCAATAGTGTGCAGTTTTTGGTGGCATACTATGGCACTCTAGCAGCGGGTGCCACGGTTACTGCCATAAGCCCACTTTTCGTGCCGCGTGAGGTCGCCTTCCAACTAAAAGACAGCGGAGCTGAAACCATAATCACAATGGATCTCTTTTATGAAAACGTGAAACAGATAAAAGATGAGACCCCTCTAAAAAATATCATTGTGTGCAACATTATGGGAGAGAAGCTTCGAGTCGAAAAAGAAGACCCGGAAAAAATAATAAATTTCCATGAGCTAATTGAGAAAACCCCACCCAACCCTCCCAAAATAAAGATAAACCCCACAGAAGACGTGGCGGTGCTCCAGTATACGGGCGGAACAACTGGTCTACCAAAGGGTGCTATGCTTACACACTACAACATTTTAGCCAACGCCTTACAAGTAGTTCCCATCACAGAAACCTTAAACAAAAGGTTAGGCATTGATAGAACTATTGCCATCTCAGTGTTACCCTGGTACCACAGTTATGGGCAAACAGTGGAAATTGTGGCAGGCGCCCTACTCAACAATCTTGGCATATGCTTCTCTCAGTTTGACCCCGCCCCCATTCTTGAGGCAATCCAGAAATATAGGCCCAACACCTTTATTGCGGTTCCCGCAATTTTGATTTTATTGCTGAATCACCCCAAGTCCCGTGAAGTCGACTTTACCTGTCTAAAGTACTTTAACATGGGCGCCGCACCCACCCCTGTGGAGCTAGCTAAACAGTGGAAACAGTTGTCAGGTAATCCCCTGAGCGAAGGTTATGGGTTGACTGAAGCCAGCCCAGTGACCCATAGCCGATGCGCCCAGCTTTTTGGCGAAATCCTGGGCTCAGTCGGCCCCCCCATTTTGAACACTCTGGCGGGAATAGTGGACCCAGACACCAACGAGTTCCTACCCATTGGGCAGCTGGGTGAGCTGGTGGTCAGCGGGCCTCAAGTAATGAAGGGCTACTGGAAGCGTCCTGAGGAGACAAAGAAGGTGTTCTTCAAGGCCGGTGGCGTAACTTGGTTGAAAACCGGTGACCTTGCTCGTATGGATGAGAATGGTCACTTCTACATTTTGGATCGCACCAAAGACATAATAAAGTATAAGGGTCACAGTGTCTATCCGCGGGAACTCGAAGAAGTACTGTTTACCCATGAAGCAATCATGGATGTTGCAGTGATTGGGGTGCCCGATCCTGATGTAGGTGAGCAAATTAAGGCTTATGTGGTCTTGAAGCCGGAATATAAGGGCAAAGTCACGGAGGATGACATATTATACTGGTGTAAAGAACACATGGCAGCCTTCAAGTACCCCAGATACGTACAGATTGTAGAGTATCTTCCAAAAAGTATGGTGGGTAAAACTCTAAGAAGGGTACTCAGAGAGCAAGAAACCCAAAGAATGGCACAAGCTTAAAGTTCATTTAGTTCTCCATCTTTTTATTAATTGTAAAAAGTAGTGAAACCATTTTAGGAGTTCAAAGCCATAATTCTAGTATATTTAGTCTTGTGACCGCACTGGTTTTCAAAGTGGCGTTCTGTTCGGGGTTTACGGCAATTCTTTAATTTAAGGCTGAAAGGAGCAAAGGTGGAGTTTATTCTTTCCCAATTAGAATTGGAATCGGTGCCTGATTGGAGAATTGGAATCGGTGCCTGATTGGGTGCTTCGCCTTAGTGATGTTCGTTGTGGGGCTCTGACCGTTGGTACTAACTTTTTACAATTAAGTCGACTTCTTTCCAGGCTCTTCTGTATGAATATGCTTGTCTTATTTGAATATTGTTCTTGCTCACCCTTCTAAGAGGTGTGTAATCCTCATCTGTTGGGTCACCTAGAGCTCTTCTAAGCCTGCTGGGTGCAAGAATGCATGGAGGGATTTTACATGTATCACAGAATATATATTTGGAAACCAGATAGAATAATGTGTGTGACTAGTTGGCTAGCCTAAAAAATACATTTAAGAAAACTAAATTACCAATCTAAAAGTTTGTTTCCTACATTTAGGTGGTGTGTTTTATGCCCAAGTTTGAAACTGTGTTGTATGAGAAAAGGGGTGGTGTGGCTGTTATCACACTTAACCGTCCTGAGAAGTTGAATGCTTTGAACTCTCAGATGAATAGGGATTTGAAGTATGCCCTTAAAGAGGCTAGGGATGATCCTGAGGTTCGGGTGATTGTGCTCACCGGGGCTGGTAGAGGTTTCTGTTCTGGAGCGGATATTTCAGACTTCGCCGGTGGGGTTACCCTTGAAGATTTTAGGAGGATGACTGAGCAGGGTGTAGTGCCTGAAACCATCATTACCCCCTATGATTTGATTGATGTGCCTAAACCCATTATAGCGGCGGTTAACGGTGTGGCTGTGGGTTTCGGTATGAATGTTCTTCTAAACTGTGATATCATTATAGCTTCTGAGGCGGCTAGTTTTGGAGAATTCTTCATAAGGATGGGGTTAATTCCAGATATGAATGGAAGCTTACTGCTTCCCATGCTGGTGGGGATTCACAAGGCTAAGGAGCTTATTTTCACTGGTGATAGAATAAGCGCTCATGAAGCCTTGCGAATAGGACTGGTGAACCGGGTGGTACCCCCTGATGAATTGATGCCTACTGCAATGGAGCTGGCAAACAGGCTAGCTGAGGGGCCTCCACTGGCCCTGGCAATGTCTAAGAAGCTTATCCATGAGGGTTTCAGAAAAATTTTCGACGAAATGATTGTGAAGGAAGTCCAATATCAAGCCAAGCTCTACGCCTCAGAGGATCACAGGGAGGCTGCTCTGGCTTTCCTTGAAAAGAGGAAACCTGTTTTTAGAGGTAAATGATTTTCTGATTCTAACCCTTTTTTTATTTATAGCTATTTTTCTCGTTTGTTTTAAGTTTGGTTTTTTATGCCTAGAAACTTGTAGAGGGTTTTTTTGAGTTCGGGGAATCCTTTGGCCACGGCTTTGGCTCCGTATTTGTTTCCGTTGGGGTTTCCTTGCCAGTCTATCCATATGGCGTCTATTCCGGCGGCCTTGGCTCCTTTTATGTCTGTTTCTTGGTTGTCTCCCACGTGGACTGCATGTTCCCTTTTGATATTTAGTCTTTTCAGGACTTCTAGGAAGGGTTGGGGGCTGGGTTTGGCTTCGGGATTTGTTTCTCCCGCAACTACTAGGATGTCAAAGTAGTCTGCGAGGCCGGAGGCTTTGAACCTTTTTTCCTTCCATCCCGGGGCGAAGTCTGTGTCGCTGAGTAGGCCCAGCTTGTATCCTTTTTGTTTAAGTTCTCTTAGGAGCTCCTGTGCCCCTTCATAGATTGTGGTGGTGTCTTTTAGTGTTTCCCAATAAATGTTGGTTAGTTTGGTTATGAAGTCCTGGGGAATGTCAGTTACATTGTACTCTTTTAGGATTTGTTTCCACCATTCGTCTCTGCTCCGTGACAGCCTTTTTTCCCTCTCCTCCTCGGTTTTTATCACCTTTTTCAGTATGGTTTCATAATCTGCGTCTATTCCTCTACTTTTTAGGAACTCGGTTATGAGTTCCGCCACTTTCCTGTGGGAATGTATACGGTTGCTAAAGGAGTCTACAAGAGTACCGTCAAAGTCAAATATTACAAGTTTTTTCAATTCATAATCCCCTTCATCTTTTAGCCTTAAAATCATTAATATGCTTTATCAAATGGGAATCGTAACCATTTAAACCTTGCGAGGAGACAAACACCAAAATAATATAAAAAAACGCACTTTCCAATTGAGGCGCGACTAAATGAAAAGAATCCAAATGTTGAAAAAAAAGAGAAGCAGAAAAATAGGTTTTGCACACCCAAAAAGGATGATGTGGCATTCACTAATTGGGATGGAATTCAACCATAATACTGTCAGCAGCAGGACACAAGTATCCTTTGGCGCATAGAATATTTTGGATTTACCTGTATTTTCCGTATTTTAGGGCGGCGTCAAACATGGCCACTATGTTCTGTGGAGGCACATCTCCTTGGAGGTTATGTGAGGGAGCCAATATGTATCCCCCATCCTTTCCCAGTATTTCAATAACTCTCTTAACTTCGGCCTCAACTTCTTGGGGTGTGCCATTGGGCAAGAGTTTTTGGGCGTCTATTCCTCCACAAAAAGTTATGCGGTTTCCATAGGTTCTTTTGAGTGCTTCCGCGTCCATTCCTTTAGCGAGGGGCTGTATGGGATTTAGGACTTCCACTCCTATATCAATGAAGTGTTCTATAAGGGGGAATACTGACCCGCAGCTGTGGAAGTATATTCTGGCATCTGTTACCGACTTAACCCTCTCTATCAACCCTTTATGGTAGGGTTTCATGTATATTTTGTATTCTTCCGGTGAAACAAAGGGTGCCTGTTGGGTACCCATGTCGTCTCCTAACAGGGCTAAATCGATGTAGTCTCCACACTCGGAGAAGAAGGCTTCAACTATGGAGCCGTGGATGTCCAAGATGGTGCTGGCAAGGTATCGAAAGATTTCAGGATTCTTCTTCATGTCAATAAACATCTGTGAGAAGCCCCGCAGATAGGAGTAGTGGTGAAAAATGTTTTCAGCCATTGTGGGAACCCCCACTATTGCCCTGCTGGTTTTCCTTCTCAACTCCTTAACTTCGCTCCTCACATTCTCGAGGATCACGGGGTCTTCAGGGTCGGGGGTCTCAAGACTGTCAATATCTTTAAAAGTAATCTTAGGCTTTCTTAACGGGCCATCAAATATCTCCCAGTAGTAGCCCACCATTTTTGCCTTTATTCCCCACGCAATGATGACAGTGCCATCACTCAGCATTTTATCCTGACCCCGGGGAGCCCTCATAATGTATGATACGAAGTCCACACCAAAACGGTCCAAGAGCCGGTCATCAAACAATGTCACGCAGTTTGTGGGCAGCATCTGAGGTTGAGACAAATTCTTAAAGCCCAGATAGTTAACCAGAGCACTGTAACCATATTTGGGACTTATGGGCCAATAAAAAGGCTTCTCATAAATAGTATTATTAACCCCTCCAAATTCTATGGGCACCCGATCCGGCTCCTCATGGTTCAGAGCCATCTCGACGCGTTCTCTATGCGATAATTCACCCATATTTTAACTACCACTCCCTAACCATCCAGTAACCTTAATAGTAGCATAATGCCTATGTTAGATATTGTCTTGAAAATACTGTTCATAATGGTAAAAAAACTTTTGGTAAACGCCTCCAAATTTTTTGCTTGCCTACGATTTTCGGGTTAAGTTAAATTTTAATAATATGCTCATCACTATAATTTTTTAGTTTTTTGTGAGTGTTGGATGCTGGGTGTGGCACAATGTCTATGAAGGATGGTAAAATTCTCCGGGTAAATCTCACTACTAAGGACATAGCCACAGAGAAAATTGATTCGGGTGTGGCTAGGAGTTTGTTGGGTTCCAAGGGTTTAGCAGCCTACTACTTGTTTAGAGAGCTGAGACGGGGAGTTGACCCATTGAGCCCAGAGAATAAGCTTATCTTTATGACTGGCCCCCTAACGGGCACTAAGGCTCCCTCGTCCTGCCGCTTTGTGGTTTGCACTAAATCTCCATTGACTGGTGCTTGGGTGGATAGCAGTTGCGGTGGGTTCTGGGGGCCGGAGCTCAGATTTGCGGGCTTTGATGGTATCATAATTGAGGGGAAGGCGGAGAGACCAGTATATATTCATATAAGTGATGGTGAAGCTTCCATAAGGGATGCAGGTTTTCTGTGGGGAATGGGTACAATAGACACCATAAGCTACCTTAGGGAGAGACATAGGTCGGATAGAACTGTTAGGGTAGCTACCATTGGGCCCGCTGGTGAGAAGCAGGCTAGGCTGGCGGCAGTTATTGCAGATATGAGGGCCGCTGGTAGAGGGGGAACTGGGGCGGTTATGGGTTCCAAGAATCTTAAGGCCATATCAGTTGTGGGTCATGGAAAGGTTCCCATTGCCGACCCCCAAAAATTTAACAGTTTAGCAAAAGAGGCACATAAGGACAATAAGGAAGCCAGTGCAAGAATGGCCGCTATGGGAACCGCTTCAATTGTGAGGCTGGTGAACTCTACTGGGGGCTGGCCCACCAGAAATTTTAGTGAAAGCCAGTGGGATGAGGCGGCTGAGGAACTAGCCGGAGAAACTTTCCAGAAAACCTTATGGGGCGGAGGAAAATACGTGAAGCCCTGCTACAACTGCCCCATAAGATGCGCCCACTTGGCAGTTATAAGAGAGGGAAAATACGCGGGCATTTCTGATGAGGGACCAGAGTATGAAACCATTTCCTTATTTGGACCTAACTGTGGAATAAAGAGCAGAGAAGTAATCACGGTCGCAGACAGGATGTGCGACAATTACGGCATTGACACCATATCTTTGGGAAACACTATTGGTTTCGTGATGGAGTGTGTGGAAAGGGGACTGGTTAGGTTAGAGGAGATTGATGGGGTGGATTTGAGGTTTGGAAACGAGGAGGCATTCCTCAAAGCGGTAAACATGGCGGGCAACGTTTACGGTAATCTTGGGAGACTCCTCGCCAACGGAGTTAAGCGGGCCGCGGAAAAAATCGGTAAGGGTTCGGAGAAATTTGCTATGCATGTTAAGGGATTGGAAATTCCGGCTTATGTTCCAAGAGCCGGGCATGGTCACGCCTTAGCCTACGCGGTTGCGGATCGTGGAGCCTGTCATCTTAGGCCCTGGCTTTATGGTGCGGAGCACTTTTTCGGCAAGCTGGATCCCAGTACTACTGAGGATAAGCCGGAAGCGGTGAAGCTGGGACAGCAGAACCGAGCTCTAATCCACAGCAGTGGACTCTGCCAGTTCGCAGTTAGTGAAGATATGCTTTACGACTCTCTGCTTCAGATGATAAACGCTGCCACCGGTTTTAACTATACTGTGGATGAGTTTCGATTGGTAGGTGAGAGAATAAACAATCTTACCAGAAGTTTTAATTGTCGGGAAGGATTCACAAGTAAGGATGACACGCTTCCTGAAAGATCCTTAAAAGAGCCCCTGCCCAGTGGGCCTTGGAAGGGACAGGTAATAAGGCTTCAGGAGATGCTTCCCAAATACTATGAAGTTTGCGGATGGAATGAAAAGGGTATTCCGAAGAAGGAAAAGTTGGAGGAGCTAGGTTTAGAATTCGTTGCGAATGAAATCGGCTAGCTCAGGTTCAAACTTTTAGGGTTGATAAAATTCAGTATTTAAAAAAAATTGGGTGCGGGGGCTACCCGTATTTTTCTTTTACCCATGAGTAGATTACTTCTAATTGTTTTTTGAGGCGTTGTTTTTGTTCAGGTGTCTTTCTAGATTTTGGTTTTTCAGAGGGAACCGCATATAGATCTAGTACAGAGCCCTGCGGTTTGTCTATGAACTTGATGGTTACAGGTGTGTCGCACTCGATGTCTTCTAGTGCGTAGCCCGCTTCTTCCATAGCTACTCGGAGTGCTATCAGAGTGTTGCAACCATCAATTCTTACGTATCCCAGCACGAATGGTAGCTGTGGTAGAAACGCCTCTGCGGCAAATCCGAGGATTGTGTAGCTGTGCAGGATGCCTTGGGGCTTTAACTCAATCCATTTTGTTTCTTCCAAGCTGCATTCTGGCCTCCAGCAGTGTGCTCTTGGTGGCAGGAATTTGTCTCCACACCTTGGGCATTGGGTGCCGTAGATTTTTTTCTCTAGTAAACCCTCAAAAAACTTTGATACTCTTCCGTAACTGTGATTGTACAATACGTCGTATGGCCTGTATACTCTCATGTATCTTCTGGTTTCGAGCTTATCGATTCGTGGCCCCTCACTCGCTTCTATTATTCTGTATCCTGCTATCGACATTCTTCCCAAACTTCCCCAATCCTTAAACTTGGAGTCTAATGGTTTCTCTTTGATAACCTTAACATTGTGACCTTGTTCGCCTATTTTTGGCCATTTAAAATTCTTTTCTTTTTTACTCATCATTTTTCACCTCATAAGTATTGCTACAGCTATGGCGGTTCCTGTTCCTGCATGGCTATGCAGCAATGCGGTTTCCGCGCCGTCCACCTGGGTTTTGCTGCTGAAATGTTTTTCAGGGATCATCTGTTTCAACTGCCATAGTAACTCCACACACTGCCCTATGGCTGTGGAGCCCACCGGATGCCCCATACCTTCTAGTCCCCCACTAGGGTTTACTGCAACTTCACTGTCAACGTATACCTGGCCCTCACGGATTAGATTTTTTCCTTCTCCCACATTGCAAAGCATTAAATCCTCATAGGTTTGTAGCTCACTTGAATCGTAGGCATCGTGAATTTCGATTACATCTATTTCTTTAAGTGGGTCTACTATTCCCGCCATTTTATAGGCTGTTTTTGCAGCTACCCTACAAGCTCCGAAATTTGAAATCTCAGGGTAAGGCTCTCTAGGTCTTATGGCATAATCGGGATAGAGTTTCTTGGAATCTCTATTTATGGCAGCCCAAGTAGGACTATCAGGCCTGTCACCCGGCCTCATGAAGTCAGTACCTAAACCTATTCCGGCAATCCAAACAGGTTCATCGGTGTAATTTCTAGCAACATCCTCAGAAGCTAAAACTATACAGGAAGCTCCCTCGGTTAAAAGGCAACAATCCATGGTTTTCAGCGGCCAGGCTAAAAGTCTGGAGTTTAACACATCGTCAACAGTAATTTCTTTTCCTCCATTTTCCTGTGGCCATTGAGCGTAGGGATTATCTAACGCGTAATTTTTATTCTTCACGGCTATGAGAGCAAAATCCTCCTCAGTGTCTCCATAAAGGTACATGTGCCTAGCCGCCATAGCCGCATAGTACCCGGTGTAGTATCCACCAGCGGGAAACTCAAAATCAGTGTCTGAGGCTAGGGCTATGAATTCATTCGCCTTAGCTGTACCAACTTCACCCTGCTTTTCCACTCCAGTAACCAGACAAACTTCAGAAAGCCCAGAAGCAACCAGCGCAAAACCTGCTCGTATCGCCGCTAACGGTCCAGCTCCCCCATCTTCAACCCTGAAGACCGGTTTTGGCGTTAAACCCAGATAGTCATTTATTATCCAAGCCATGGCTAATTGCTGCTCGAAGTGGTCAGAAAAATAGGAGCATACATGGTTGTCAATGTCTCTTATGGTTAAGTTGGGGCAATCGTCCAGTGCTTCTTTAAAGGCCTCTGCAACC
This sequence comes from Candidatus Jordarchaeia archaeon, assembly GCA_018383815.1. Classification (GTDB taxonomy): domain Archaea; phylum Asgardarchaeota; class Jordiarchaeia; order Jordiarchaeales; family Jordiarchaeaceae; genus Jordiarchaeum. The sequence goes on from JAHAWU010000002.1 coordinate 66,756, forward strand.
ATCTCTTCCTGATTCTCGTTTCTGGGACGCGCATACCTCGAGATACCGCCAGTTATTATGGCAACATTCCTCATGATATTCGGAACAAACATACTACACAAATTATCACCCTCTTTCAGCAATAAAAGACTATTAACGTGAAAGCACTTTAACTTCGTATAAAAACATTACTGAAACTACAGGGTACAACCTATTCATACCTTTTATTATAGAAATAGAGGGGCACACGAGAGACTTGTCATTGATTTAAAAAAATCGCAAATTCTGCTCCGTCCATATGTTCAAGCTGCACTCCTATTTATGGGGATTCCCCTTTTTTGTGGCTGGGTTCTTGAAGGGAAATCCCCCATTTTTAACACAAACATGTATAAAATGGGGGGCGGGAAGGCATGCAGAACCAACCGGGCCAGGGCAGGAACGCCACAAAAAACAGTCATAAGGAGTCCCGTTTGAACATATGGGCTCCGTTGCATAATTTTACTTTTTCTGCTGTATTTATTTGGTGTTTTGAAAATAAGTTGGCATTGTAAACCTACATAAGCTTCGCTTCTTAGATAAACAATCATACGCTTACGTGTTTCATGGTAAAACTAGAAAACATTTATCGAAATTGATGAGGAAATTTAAAGAAAATAAAAAATTGTGTAATCAGCAAAGGCGCAATGTAATATGTATGTGTTTTTTGTTTATGGGAATGGTATGTCTTGTGCGTGGAGGATTTCCATCCTCGACTTGAGGAAAGTTAACGTCTTCCCCTTGAGGAAACAGAAG
>JAHAWU010000057.1 GCA_018383815.1 Candidatus Jordarchaeia archaeon
AACCGAGTTAAACATGCACGTAAGAGCCCCAGACGAGTGGATCTCACCCATCTCGATTCAATTTTTCGAACAGCATTGGCCGCTAGTTCCGGCATTCCAGGTGCCACATAACCCCAAGTGTCAGCCCTAATCTGGGCGCCAATCCATTCTCTGTAGGGGTTCAGATGTAAGGCAGTCTGTGGCGGCAGGAGGCCATTAACAAGATTTCTATAAGCTACGCTTTCTGCTGTGTAAACCATATTGTAGGGAAGCATGCTCAACCATATTCTGCCAACATCCATTGTGCTAAAATTGAAGCCTAAGGATTCAAGTACATGAAGATTTAGAATCGTGTAGTCGATGTCATCATCACGAGGCATACCCTTTATTTGGCCCAGTAAGACTCCAGAGTTCATGAGTCTATATTTTAGCCACACTGGGGCATTGCTAGGTGGATTGGGTATTGGTGGGAAATAGTTTTTGAGGGGGTAGGCGCTGGCTATTGTGAGCCATTCCTTGATTTGCTCCTTGTTCAGGAATTCAGCTGGTTTCCCCAAAAGACAGCCTGCACATCTTCCCAGCCAGCCTCCTAAAACTTTGTTTAGAAGTTCCTTGTCTGATAGTTCAAGGTCAATGCTTCTTGGTCCCTGGGGTCTTTCATCTCTTATTGTGGGCAGGTCTGAAGGTTCTATGTAGGGAAAGTCGGTCCGCAATTTGCATTTTTCCAAGTCTGCCAGAAGGGTGCAGAGCTCTTCGAGTTTTGCCTCTTCCATTCTGCTCCTAAAACTTTTTTCAATTTCAGTGACATCATAGCCCTCCTCCTTCCTTTGAGTTATCTCCTCATTCAATAATCGCTTAAACTCCTCAAGACTAACCATAATTCCTCAATCCTTTCTTGTGGATATACTGAGAAGGTACATTCTAGATCTATTTTTTATTTCTCCCTTCTACGATTTTATTGCTGAAAAGACTAAAAAAGATTCCATATATCCGTTTTAGAATGCCAATTAATTTATCCTGCTAGTTCTCTCTAAAAGAAGAGGGAGGGTATTAATTTTGTGATTTGTGGTAGAGTGGCTTGTCCAAAGCCTCTACCTTGAGCTTTACATTTTTTGGAATGAAGATTTGTGTCACCCCTAGCATAGTGGACTGGTAGACGGATGCTCAACTGATATTATATACTTTTACAAAACTCTCGCTTTTTGAAGATATAACATTTGTAGACTTTTGATGGGAACAAAAAAAGTGTGGAAGGCTTAAAGCATAGCGCCAAGTTGGGCCGCGGCGCGAGATACATCCACATATGAGCCCTGAGTGTCTCCTTGTGGTGTTACATATGCCATTAGGAGGGCACGATAACGAGCTGTGGCCATTATGATGTGGCCCATTCCTGAAACGTTTGTAGCTACCAGGCGTTCATCTGTGGCGGATAGGGTTGAATATTTTATTCCCTGCACCAAGATTGCTGGCTGCTTTTCTCTCCATGCCGATATTAGGTTGGGTGCGTCAGGCACCACGTTCCAATTATCGGTTTGGTACATTACTTGGCCGTCTAGAGTCAGTATGGCAACGGCGGTTACGTTAGGATTTTTTGCTTGAAGTTGTTGAACTATGTAGTCGAAGTTTGAAGACATGGCTTTCCACACCTTCATTAAGTAAAATTCAAGGAATTCTTTAAATTAATTAACGTTAACATTTAATAAAAACTTTACGCGTTTATTAGTTGAATGCTGGTGATTTACAAATTGAAAAGCAGTGCGGTTGAAGAATGTAAGGGAAGTGTGTTAATCCGCGTTCTTGTGAAGGCGGGTGCACGGCGTCTCAGGTGTCCCGCGGGATTGCAGGAGGGGTTTGTTGTGGTGGAGGTGTGCTCCCCACCAGTGGGTGGTAGGGCTAATAGGGAATTGGTTAAGGCCTTCGCCAAGTTTTTGGGAGTATCTTCGGGTAGCGTGAGTATTGTTAGGGGGCTTAAGGACAAAGAGAAGGTAATTCGAGTATTGGGGGTCTCAGTTGAATCAGTTAGGGGGAAACTGGGAACTTAGCTGTTTGTGTTGTCAATTTTTTGTTTTTTAAGAGTCGCTGTTTTCTTTTTGGGTTTTGGGCTGGGTTTTTATTTGTGCTTGGTACATTTCTATGATTTCTTTTACTGTGGTGGCTTCCTCGGGGCTTTTGTCGTCTCTCCATTTTCCTGTGAATCTTGGAAATCTTACTGCGATGCCGCTATCTTTCTTTATTGCTCCTAGGGCGGTGGTGTGCACTTGGCTGAGGGTGTATTCGGAGCCTATGATTTCTATGACTTGCCCGGGTGTGAACCATACGTCGGGTTTTAGTTTGGAGTCTACTCGGGGGTGTTTGTGGTCTATTTTGTATTTTTTGAGTCTTTCTGGCATTTCTTGGAGGTCGGTGTCGCTGAAGCCTGTTCCTACTTTGGATATGGTTGTGAACATGTCTTTTTCTTGGTCGTATACTGCGACTAGTAGTGCGCCGTATGTTCCTGCTCTTTTCCCTCTTCCCATGAATGCTCCCACTATTACGGTGTCTATGGTGTCTATCATTTCTGTTTTGTATTCTCGCTTGTACTTTATCCATTTGAATCCTCGGCTTCCCGCCTCGTATATGGAGTCCGGCTGTGTGGATTTAGCCATTAAACCCTCGCACCCCTCTTCTATTGCCTTCTCAAAGAAGGATTCCATGTCTTGGGCGTTTTCCACAATTTTGGCTTCTACGGATTTTATTCTTTCATTTTTCTTGACTATTTCTTCAAGCTTTTTCCTTCTCTCAGTGTAGGGTTTGGTTGTGTAGTCGGTTTTGTCGACTAGAAGTACATCGAATAGGTTTAGGCTTGCGGGGAACTCTTCCACTGCCTCTTTTATTCCATATTTTCTTCTGCGGCGCATTAGTGTCTGGAAGGGTAATAGTTCTCCAGTCTGGGGATCGATGGCCACTATTTCCCCCTCCACAATGGCTCTATCGGGTTTGATGTTGTTTTTTATTAGTTCTGCTATGTCGGGGTACTGTTCTGTGATGTTTTCTAGTCGGCGTGAAAATAGGTTGACTTCTCCATTATTTTTGTGTGCTTGCACCCGTTCCCCGTCCAACTTGTATTCTACAGCGCATCTTCCGCCCATCTTCTCCAGAATTTCTTCAGGTGAGGAAAGCCTCTGTGCAAGCATCATCCTAATAGGGCTCCCCACAGATATCTTAAAGTTCTTCACAGCCTCCAATCCTTTGGTAGCCACTGTTTTTGCCACCAGTCCCAGGTCGGAACTAATGTTAAATGCTCTTTCAAGAATAGCTCGGTTTTCCTTATCTCCAGTATAAGTGATTGCTAGAGCGTCGAGTATAGTGTATTCAGCAATACCTAACCTCAGAGCTCCAATAACCATACGGATAATGTACTTGGCCTCTTTGGGTGTTCCGTCAAGCAGAAGCCGAGAGAGCAGCTTAAGTTTAGCTTCAACGGATCCCGCACCCGAAGCCTTTGCTATTTTATCAAGGGTTTCATAAACGTCCAATACCTCTAGAGGCTTCTGCTGAAGGGATCTCTGCTTCTTGGTTTTTAAAATCTGCTCCGTTACTAACCCCAAATCTCCCACTTTTTTTAGCTTCTCCTCAACTTCACTAACCTTATGGCCCGAAGCCATTGCTACACTTCGAACTGCTAACTTTTCAGCTAATCCTAACTCTATGGGAATGAATAGGGGATAAAGCCTGCCGGTAGTGAGATAGACCACCTTATCTATAAGCTCTGTGGGGGTCTCCCTAAAAAGCTGAACCAGAAGATCAGTCATTTCCAAGCGTTTAGAAGTTTCCTCAATTTTTTCGTAGAAATCAGCTATTATTGAGAACTTCATTTCCTCTCCTCTCCGTTAAGAAACGGCCCATGAATCTTTGTGGCTACTGTTGAGTTTTGATTTAAAATAATTTTCTCTACCTGCGAATAATAATCTATACTTATATGATAGCTTCTATGTTTTCTAAATATTCTAAAAAGGGAAATAACACTTAAATTGTGAGAATCACAGTTAAAGAGTAACCATATGATGATTACCCAAAACTTATGCAGATGTTCTTTTATAAATGGTTCTCATGAAGGGGAAAAATTTGAAACTGAAGGTAAAACTGGTAGATATTTTAACAGGCTACAAGGTCGTTCTTCTTAACAAAAGTGACGCCTTGAACTTCGGAGTCAGGCCACATGACCGGATAAAGGTAAAAACAGCTCAGAAAGATTTAACCGCCATAGTAAACATCACAGACTCCTACGTGGAGCAGGGAGAAGTAGGAATAACCCCCGCCATAAAGGAAATATTCAACTCTCAAATAGGAGACACGGTGGAAATAGTAGCTACGGGCATGCCTTCCTCCATGGAGTATATTCACAAAAAAATGGCTGGAAAAAGCCTAAACCAAAAAGAAATACACACCATCATAAAGGACATAGTTGATGGAAACCTGAGCGAACTTGAAATTGCCGCCTTTGTTCTAGCACAACAATTCCTAGGCATGAATACGGATGAAATAGAATATCTCACCCGCTCCATGGTTGAAACAGGAGAAAAAATCGATTTCGACGAGCCAGCATTCGACAAACACAGCATAGGAGGAGTCCCCGGAAACAAGGTTAGCCTTCTAATTGTCCCAATAGTCGCAGCAGCAGGTCTGCTGATTCCCAAAACCAGCAGTAAGGCCATAACTAGCCCAAGTGGGACAGCAGACACCATGGAAGTCCTCGCCCCAGTAAGCTTTAACGCAGAAGAGCTAAAGGGAATAGTCAAAAAGACTAGGGGAGCCATCATCTGGGGTGGCTCACTGAATCTGGCACCCGCAGACGACCTTATAATACAGGTGGAGCACCCCTTGAGACTAGATCCCACCTCTCAAATGATTGCCAGCATCATTGCGAAGAAGTACTCGGTGGGAATCGACAACATGGTCTTGGACATTCCAGTGGGGACGGGAACCAAAATGGAAACTATGGAAGAAGCTGAAAAATTTGCAAACCTATTTGTGGAGATAGCTAAAAGGTTGAAGATAACAACTTATTGTGCATTCACCTATGCAGGGCAACCTGTGGGGCACGCTGTGGGTCCAGCATTGGAGGCCAAGGAGGCTCTGGAAGCATTATTGGGGGGAGGCCCCACCAGCTTGGTTGAGAAAGCTACAGGTCTGGCAGGGCTTCTCTTAGAACTGGGGGGAGTGGCATCAGAAAACAGGGGTCAGGAATATGCCAAGGAAATATTGAGAAGTGGAAAGGCTTTAAAAAAGATGCGGGAAATAATTGAAGCTCAAGGTGGGGACCCAAACATAAGGCCAGAGGACATACCCATCGGTGAACATGTAGCCAGCCTCGAAGCTAAGGCCGACGGCTACGTGACCCAAGTAAACAATAGAAGCATAACCAAAATTGCCCAAGCTGCTGGCGCACCACGAGATAAAGGAGCGGGAGTAGTTCTAAACCACAAGATTGGCTACAAAGTGTCTAGGGGCGACACACTACTGAACATATATGCAGAAAAGGAAAGCAAACTCCACGAAGCCACTGCCATAGCAACAAGAACAGTGCCCATAATAGTGGAAGGCATGCTCCTCCAAAAATATCCCAAATTTGGAGGAAGAACATAAGACGGAAGCAGACCTTGTTTGCAGAAAGCTAGGAGCCGCATAAACATCCATGCAGACCATTCAAAGCCAAGCTATCACTTAAAGTAGAATAATATTTCGCTCTCAAATGAGATAAGTCAAATTATGACTTGTTTGTTAATTCTCTATTTTTAACTCGTGCTTTTAACTCGTGCTAGTTTTGGAGCGGGGAAAATTGTTTATACCACTTTCGACTTTAGAGAGAAAGGGGTGATTGTTTTGAAATCTAAGAAGGGCGCCAGAGTCATTGTGGAAACCTGTATGGGTGTTAAATCTGGAGAAAGGGTGTTGCTTGTCACTCAGGAAGGTTTTGAGGAGACTGCAGATATACTTGCCTCCGAAGTTTCAGTGTTGGGTGCTAAGCCAATTATAAAGGTTGTTAAGGGCTCGGAGATGGAGGTTGAACCCCCAAAAGAAGTTGTGGATTTGATGCTCTCGAGCGAAGTTGTATTGGCTGTGTTGGATTTAAAGTACCTTCAGCTATTTGCCCACATGGATGCGCGGGCTAGAGCCACCGACGCGGGAGCCAGAGTGGGCCTTGTACCATTTATACTATGGGATATAACAGAGGAAGATGTGTTAAAAATAAAGAGTCTCACCGAAAAACTTGCCAAAATTATGGGCAAGGGCAAAAAAGCCTACATATCTACAGCCCTGGGAACGGATGTAACCATGTCTATTGAGGGAAGGCCGGTGCAACAGTTAAAGGCGGTTTTTATAAATCCCGGAGAGTGGGGAGCTGTTCCCTTTTATGCGGAAGCTGCGGTGGCACCAATAGAAGGAACCGCTCAGGGCAAAGCGGTAATAGATGTTTTCTTTGAGAAAATTGGAGCTATAAAGCAGCCTATGGAGTGGACAATAAAGAACGGAAGACTAGTGGAAATAAGTGGGGGAAAGGAAGCTGAGATGTTGAAGCAAATCATCAGAGAAGCAGACGAAAACGCTACCAATATTGCGGAGCTAGGGGTGGGCACCAACCACATTTTCAAGAACTTCACAGGAACCATTGGAGATAAGATGGTACTAGGAACAGTACACCTCGCCATAGGGAAAAGTATCAATATTGGGGGCAAGGTTATGAGCAACATTCACCATGATGCAGTGATTAGCAAAGTGACTCTAGAAATTGACGGAAGAAAAATACTCGACAAAGGTAAATGCCTAATTTAGAAAAACAGGCAGCAACCCCACCACGATCCCTCTTATAATACATATTTTTAAAGGAGCAGGCGTGTTTGGTGTTTTTTGTGAGGTGTTCTGTCCCGCTCCCATGTCATGTCTGGAATTGGGAACATGGGGCTTCAAGGAGCATTCTCTCCACGCAGCCCTACAAACAAAAACATGTGTCTATGAGGAGAACAGGCCTATCGTATTATTTACGTTTAAGTTGGGATAAAGGTTATAAATTTGAGATTAATTGTCTGTCTGAGATTCTCTGAGCGGAGGACAATTGTTTGGCGGTTGGCATATTTAGATTCAGAGGATTCTATGAAGAATCAGTTTGGGATATCCTAAAGACTTTGGATTTGGGGGACAAGATCTTCAATTATGACATGGTTGTGGTTAAACCCAATTTTGGAAGTCTTCATCTTGGCTACCCGGCTGCGATTCAGGAGAGTATAGCAACTGATCCAAAACTGGTGACCGCCCTTGTCAAAATTTTAAAGGATAACGGCGTGAGAAGAGTTATAGTTGCCGAGAGCGGAATGTATGGAGTTAAAGTTGACAGAGTATATGAAGGCTTCGGACTAACAAAGAGTATTCCAGAGCTTGGTGGGGAACTATACAATATGGATACGGGTGAATTTGAAAAAGTGAAAATCGGCGGAGTCGAGATAAATTTGAGCAAGGTGTTCAGTGAATGCGACTTCGTCATTAACGTCCCATCGATGAAAACCCACATCCTATGCACAGTGTCCCTTGGAGCAAAAAACATTGCAGTGGGTTCCATTGACTTTGAGTCCAAGGCCAAAATACATAGAGAGGGGATACACCGCTTAATTGCACTTCTAGCCCAGAGACTGAATCCCGGACTTACAATAATCGATGGTATAGTTAGCCACGAGTTCCTTGGACCAACCTGGGGCCTCCCAAGAAGAACCAACCTGCTAATTGCAGGTGACAACGTCATATCCACAGACAGTGTAGCCGCAACCATAATGACCATCAATCCCAGGGAGGTGGAGCATCTCAGAATCGCAAGCGAACAGGGCTTCGGTGAAGTAGACATAGGAAAAATAGAGATAAGGGGAGAAAAACTGGAAAACGCTATAGTTCCAGATTTCAAACACTGCTGTAAGATAGAAGAAGCGGGAGAGTACTATTCTCAAGCCATGGGAATCGACGGCAAAATGGAAATATGTGGAACAGATTATTGCTCGGGCTGCCTAAATGCAACGGTGGGTGTGGTGTGGGTGGTCACCAACTACACAGAGGGAGAAACGGACCCCTTCACACTAGTTATGGGAACAGATGGAGAAGTCCCAAAAAACGCCCGTGGAAGAGTATACATTGTGGGGGACTGCCAGGCCAAAAACAGAGAAAAGGGAGTATTTCTCCCAGGATGCCCACCAAGTGGACAAGACTTTTACAAGATTTTCTTAGACCAGTGCCTAAGCGAGCAAGCAAGAAGAAAAGCCATTGAGGGACAGGAAAAAAGAAAGGCCTCCAAGGAGCGAAGGCTGCCTCCCATGAAACACACACTCAAATATTACTAAAAAAGAAAGCGTAACACGAAAAGTTTTGGCGCTTCCTGTAACTTTAAGTTGGGATTTTTCTCGCTGGCGGTTTTATGAGGGGATTCGGTAATTTATGGTTTCAATTGGGGTGTCTGGTTAGAGTGAAAAGTTGAGATAATTTTCGATTTTTTTCTAATTATTATAGATAAATTTGGGTTTTGCACTAATTTTTTTAAGTGTGTGGTGAATATAAATATTGCATTAATATGTAAATTGTTATTTAAATATAAAGTGGTTATAATGTTATATGTATTTTAGAAATTATATCTTTTAGACAATTTAAATAAAATATATTTTTTTATCTTTTTTATAATAGAATATGTTAAATAATCTAAATATTCTTTTCCCAAAAATATATATATTAAAAACACAATAACAAAATAAAGCTTCCACCACGAAGCTTAAAAAAAGAAGGAGGACAAGAGAGGAATGGCAAAAAAAGCTAAAGAAGTGGTCGAAGCAGCTCCGAAATTCAAGCAGCCATGGCTAGGATTTCTAGTATTTGGAACAGTGCTAATGATAGCCTACATCGTGTACCAGTGGTTCCTACACCCAGTGTGGGGTCTCGCAACACACATGGTGAAATACAATGCAATGGTTATGGCACTAGGGTTGGAGGGTCTACTAGGTGCAGAAGGTCTTAGTCTCGGCCTGCTATTATCACTTAACAATCCAATGTATATGGCGTTGTATCCTCTGGGTTATCTTGTCGATTGGATACCGTTCTTCGTATTCTGCATCGTTTGGGTGTTCACCATTGCCTTCCTGGCTCTTTGGGTACCAGTAGCACCCCTGAAGAGACAACCTTGGGCGGGCCTTGGAGTATTAGCCGCCTCAGTGATTCTAGCATTTATAACATGGTACATATTGGCAATTATTGTGGGGATGAAGGGTTACGAAATGATCCTTCTGGGTACTGCAGGCTTCTTGGTATTCCCGATATGGGTTACACTCTTCAACTATTGGCCCTTCGCAACACCCAAGAGGATGGGAATGCACCCCCTAATTAAGGGTGGAACCTACGCTGTAATTTCTTGGATACTCGCCATTGTCATATACCACGTTATAAATAAAATAATCTGGGGAGTATATGGAATTCAAAGCGCGTTCACACAGTATGTTATGGGTATACCTTTAATGCCAATGCTTCCCTTTGAACCCTATGACTATTGGGTTTCGCTTCTCTTAAGCATCATCGTTGGAGCAACAATAATTAGCATAATTAATCCTTGGGCAGGAAAAATAGCTCAACCCAAGAGAGGCTTACTACTCTTACTAATTGCCATCGTACTGGGGGTTGTCATGTGGTCTATTATCACCTTTGCTTTGAACCCATCATCCCAAACCTTGCTAATTTCGGGAGCGGTACCATGGCTATTCACATTCACCTACACTAGCCACGCGGTGGTAGCGGCTTATGTGGCGTTCCCGTTGGTAACTCTTTTGGCTGGACAACTTGCTTTCCAAATGTGGCCGTGGAATAGATGGGGTACTAAAGGAAACATAGGACTAGTCATTACTGCCTTCATAGTGGGCACAATAGTGTACTACCTGTTCATGGTTAATCCAGGATGGGCCATCCCACTTATGGGAGGAAACCTAATAGTACCAATGAGCGGACTAGAATCACTGTACCTATTCTTCTGGGGAGTTGGCGCCATGATACCATCATATACGTATCTTTTCATTGTGTTTGGGCTTTACTTTGAGGGGCTTGCTGAATTCGTTGGGCATGCTTTGTTGTTTGCTTGGCTTTTGACTGTTGTGCTTTTCGGGCTGCTGGCTTACGAGGCCTTCCATCGCTGGCCGTGGGGATAAACTTACAACATCCCCATTTTTTACCTTCTTTTTTCTTTTTTGTTGCCTTATTCTTGGAGGTATCCAAAAGTTAAGGATGTGGATTTTACGTTGTACACAGTAGACTTCTTTCTTATCAACCGTTGGCTTATTTACCTTTTTCCGTTTTAGTCGAGCTCTATTTTTCTGATATTTGGATTCCACGCGGTTTATCCCACCTTTCTGGGAAAGTTGAGGTTCTCTTGCTTCCTTTCTGTGTGGGGTGTATTTTGTTTTGGAGTTTTTTTGGGGGGGGAACTGTTTTTAGCTTGTTTATTACTAATAAGTATTAGATGTGTTGTTTTTGGTTGTATGAAGGTTTAGATTGAGGGTTTGTGATGGTTCAAGCTAAGGGGAAAAACATTGTCATTGGTATAGATAACAGTTTTAGTATGATTAGGTATGGGGATGTGCGGGTTTCATCTAGTATCTGGGCGCCTGGAGAAGAGAGTGTGTCGAATATTTTGGAGAAGTATTATGTTCCTCTATCTTCGGAGGGTGTTAGGCGGCTGAGGGAGATGTTGAATACTCGAGATAGGTTGGTTAAGAGGTGTGCTGGGGCGGTTACTGCTGCTATTTTGACTTTTGATGATATGCTTAGGAGAAAAATTGGTAGTCTTTTTTCGGTTTTCTTTTTTAATGATGATGTTTGGCCGGATCGTGAGAACCGAGAATTAGCTATTTTTAAGACTACTAGGGAGGATGCTCCTGAGGCTATTATTGCTATTCTGGATCGGGGGTTAAATTGCAGGGGTGGTACTAATCTTAGCGGCGCTGTTCAGAGGGGTGTTGAGCTTGCGGAAATGATGATTGAGGAAAACCATATTGTACCAGTGATTTTTGTTCTGATTTCAGACGCCGCTCCCTATGAGAAATCGGGAGACACTCCGGAAAGATTTCTTAAGACTGTGAAGGATCTTCTGGGAAGTAGGAGAGACATTCATCTTAACTGCCTCAGCATAGGTAAGAACGCACACCACGACCTATTCAAAGAGGCTGCAGTTATTGCTGGTGGTAAGAGTCTCGCTTTGTCTTCGCCTGACCTTGGACAAATTACTAAATGGATGAAAGAACTATACTAGAAGGTTTCTCCCAAAACTTGGAAAAAACGGGGCTTCCTACAAGGGGATTTAAGTGTCCAAACGGTGGCAAAATCGATAGTCTAACTAATTTTTGTTCTAATCGGGAAGGGGCTAGTTGGGTAGGGCGAGTCCTCTGTGTTCCAAATTTTGTTCTCGTTGCGCCTCTCCCATTTTAAAAAGGGGAATTAATATTATTAGCTTGAGCAAAGTTTTAATAGAAACATTTAATCCCCTTTAGTCAGACTTGAGTTCTATTTAAAAATTGCGGGGACAAATCTATGGAAAAGGTTGTGCGCATCTCCCATATTGAGAAATATGTGGGTGAATCTGTTCAAATACGGGGTTGGATACACCTAAAAAGGGAGCATGGTAAACACATGCTCTTTCTGGTGGTTAGAGATGGAACTGGCTTCATTCAGGTGGTGTTGAGAGATACTGTTAAGGGTTATGATGAGGTTTCCAAGAGTTATAGGGAAGCAGCGGTGATTATTACTGGAAACGTTATTGAAGATAGGAGGTCTCCTTACGGTTATGAGATTAGGGCGGAAAGTGTTAAGGTGATTTCTCCCTCCCAACCTACTATTGAGGAGGAGCTCCAACCGGATTCTTCGGTTGACGTTTTGCTGGACAAGAGGCACCTGGTTATTAGGGGGGAAAAGGCTTCGGCTGTTTTGCGCTACACCGATAAATTATTGCGGTATATCAGGGAGTTCTGTGTGGAGAAGGGGTTAACTGAGGTTGTTCCCCCAATAATTACTAAGGCTGCTTGTGAGGGTGGAGCCACCCTTTTCCCAGTTAAATATTTTGATGAGACTGCTTATCTTACGCAGTCTTCTCAGCTTTATCTGGAGGCGGTGCTTCCGGCTTTGGGTAACGTTTACTGTATTCAGAAATCTTTTCGGGCGGAACAGCACAGGACTAGGAGACACCTTTTGGAGTATTACCATTTTGAGCCGGAGCTGGCATTTATTGATTTTGAGGATTTGATTAGGTTTGCTGAGGAGAACATTGTCCACATTGTTAAGAGGACTTTGGAGGAGGATTATAAGATTCTGGAATTGTTTGGCGTGGAGGATCTTGAGGTGCCCAGACAGCCTTTTAGAAGATTGACCTATGCTGAGGCTTTAGAGTTTTTCAAATCTATGGGTGTGGTTATCGAGCCGGGAATGGATATTGAGGAGTCCAAGGAGAGAATGCTGGTTGACCACTTTGGGGAGCCTGTTTTCTTAACAGAGTTCCCAGCCGAGCAGAAGGCTTTTTACTTTAAGAGGAAGGAGACTGATGAAAGTGTGGCTTTAGCTGTGGATTTGCTTGTTCCCACGGTGGGCGAAATCATTGGGGGAGGAATGAGGGAGGATGACTATGACAAAATTATTTTGCGGTTGAAGGAAATAAAAGCTAACCTTGATGATTATCGCTGGTACACAGACTTTAGAAAATACGGCTCTGTTCCACATGGCGGCTACGGATTAGGCATCGAAAGAACCGTGGAATGGATTCTACGCCTGGAACACATCCGCGACGCCACACTCTTCCCAAGATTCGTAAACAGACTACTACCCTAATCATAAAGCAGTAATTGTTTGTCATGCGCCCCCTTTTCAGGGTGCAGATAAGTCTTCAATCAAAAATTTTCCAAAACAGTTTAATGACCTGTTGCATGGTGATTGATTTGAGCTATGGTAAGCTTAAAAAATATGATGCACTCCTCAATGATTACCGTGAGCTTTATCACAGGAATGTTTTTGACTATATTAGAGGAGCGGAGGTAACCAGCCAAATCGTTTCTCTCTCCAAGGAGCTAGAGGCGCACTATGAGAATAAGGCGCGAAGCGCAGATAGCTATTATTCTCCACTTATGGAGGCAATTCGAGTTTTTTTCAAGTCTCAGAGGTGCCTCTTGGAAGTTTCAAACCGGCTCTTCAAAATGGAAATTAATGATTACCTTTTCAGTTTTGAAGATGAACACTCTCTCAGCAAGGTTCGAGTGGGAAATAAAGTTTTGGAAATTGGTTCAAACCCTGACACGCAGAAGACGATAGAAATTTTGCTGGAAGCTTTAGGGCATATCAAGCCATGTTTGCCCGAGCTGGAGTCCGCCTCTAAAAAAATTTTGGGAGCTAAGGATAAAGACTTGAGTTCAATGTTAGAGGGTGCAATTAATCTCCTGAATTCTAAAATACACTTCTTCAACTCGCTGGTCAAAATTCTGGAAGGAAAATTTGAAGAGGCAATCTATGAATTGGAAGAATCCATAAAAAACATAGAGGGAGCAATAAAATCTGTTAAAACCAATTTAGACACGCCAGGCGAGGTTGAAAACGCCAAGAAAACAGAAGCCTACCTCGAACTAGTAATAGATAACCACAAAAACTCCATCACAAAAATGAAGCAACTCACTTCAAAAAAGGCCCAATGAGGAAACCTCACCCAAAAAGAGCGAAAAAATAATCAAAACTCGGGTGGGTAACACGCACAATTTTCAGACTCTCTGCCATCCCCAACTTCAATTTTTTGTTGGGCATCCCTGTATTTTTAGGTTTTGACGGCTTTGAAGTATGCTCCGCTCCCCTTCACATTTTCCTTTATTATGTATTTGTCTATTTTGGCGATGGGGTAGAGGAAGGGAAATATTAGGTAGTCGGGGATTTTGTGGTGTCTTAAGAATTCTCTTATTTCCTCTGCCACCTCGCTGAACTGTTGATTATAGTATCCGTAGGCTGCGGGCTTCATATTTAGGCTTCTTACTAGTTTCAACAGTTTTTTTAGGGTGTATCTTCTGTGGTGTCCAAGGTCTATGTCTTCCCTTGTTAGCCCTCTGCTCACAGTTTTTTCCTTGATAATTATTTTTTTCCTCTCTATGGTGGGCACAGTTCCAACTATAGCCCCTCCATTCTTAATTACCCTTTTTGAGTCCTGGATGGCCTTCCTGTCGTCTGGAATGTGCTCTAAGACATCCAGCATTATAACCCCGTCAAAAGTGTTGTTTCTGAAGGGGAGGGCTTGCCCATCTGCAATTAAGAAGTCTATGGGTAGATTGTTTATTTGGGCGGATTTGTGAGCTTCAAAGAAGTCCTCGTTGGGCAGGTCTACTGCTACCATCTTTAAACCCTCTTCCATTAAGGCCACGCTCCACACGCCCCAACCGCATCCCAGGTCTAAAATCATCATTTTTGGTTTAGGGGCCAGAGCCTTGTAAACCTTTTCAGCCCTCACCACATCAAGGAGGTAGGGGTGCCCAATTGTTTTGTATATGAATTCCCTAAAGGCTACTACTAGGGGACTAGGGTTAGTGTGTCTATGGTAAGATAGAAAGCGACCAATTATCGGTTTTTTAAACAATTTTTAAGCCTCCATAAACCTATTTCCTAGCTATGTTAGAGGTTCTCCAGAGATATTCAAAATAATCTGCGGCCAAGGCGGCGAGTCCCAAGTGGTCTGACCATATGCCCATGGAGAAAACAATATCTCCACTTTGAGTAATTTCTGGAAATATTATGATTGCTTCACGGTTATCTACTATTATCCCACCGCCGTATAGCACGTCGCGAGTCCTTATTTCTCCAGAGAGTTTAGAAATTTTGTCTAGGATATGGGCTTCAATTTCGGATGCCATAAATTTTGTTTCCACATCCTTTAATCTCAATTTTCCTAGAATATGCTGCAAAATCTCCACTTTTTCCTCCTTTATTTTAGGAATAGCTATGAGTATGTTTTTCTTCGTTTTTTCAACCATTTCCTCCATTTTTTCCAAAATGTTCTCTTCCCCATGAATTATCCAAATATCTGGCCTCTCAGATTCCCCGCTCTTCTCATAAAGGGGCTGCAACTCGTTAATGATCTGCTCCTCGTTTTCTTCTATTTCCCTCTGTATCTGGAGTTTAAGGTTTCTCATAGCCTCCGTGGGCGGTCTGGGCCTATACTTATTAGGTCTACCCCTATCGGATCTCACCCATCCCTTCTTCTCAAGCCTCTCAGCCACCTCATAAATCCTAGAATAGGGAACACCGCTTCTTTTGCTCAGCTCAATAGCAGTAAGCGAACCAGCACCAAGGAGAGCTAAATAAGCCTCAATCTCATACTTGGTGAGCCCAATATCCTCCAACGCCTTTTTAGTTTTATTACTAATCATACAAAGCCAGCCCACAAGCTTAATGCAATTTTTCGGACTCTTTATAAATTGTATCCTCCCATCTTTTTAAATTATTGATGCTACAGCCCCTATCCCTTCAAAAAGTTAATACGCCACTAACCACTTTTAAAAGTGGAAACATTGGAAAAACGAAAAAGTGGGGAGCCCACATTGTATGTAGATAAAGCAAAAAAGCTCCAAACACTGAGAAATATTTTGGTCGAGAAGGGGTTCCAGGTGAGACGCCACTGCTGCGAATACTTCCTAATCAAAAACAATAAATTCATAGGCGTCCTCACACTATTTCCCAGCTGGAACCAAGCACTCCTAGTCAGCACAAACAAGCAAGAATCCCAAAAACTATTTCCCGAAATCCTACAAATCATCAAAGAACTATTCCCCGAAACAAAAGTAGAACTTCAAGGCTAAGAAACCAAAAACCATAATTGCTCACAGAGATATTGGTTGCCTCTCAAATAATGGTAGAAGGGATGGAGACACGTGGAGAAGAATGAAAATCAGGAGCCGAAAAAAAGAGTAAAAGCAATTAATATTGATCCAAGACTATGTAAAGGCTGCGAACTATGCATACATTTCTGCCCGCAGGGCGTACTGGAAAAATCAAAAGAACCAAATGAGCAAGGTTACTACCCCCCAGTACCCGCCAACATGAAAAATTGTAAAGCCTGCAAACTCTGTGAATTATACTGCCCAGACTTTGCAATTTTTGTAGAGGAAGAAAGCTAATTGGGAGGACACCACCATTGGAGTCCAACGTTTTTTATGAGGAGGAGGGTGAAGGCAAATGTCGTGTTTGGGCGCACTTCTTTTTTATGGGTAAAGACTTGGTGGTCGGAATCTGTGGAGGGGAGAAACCGCACATAGGGGCCTTAGCAGTGGCGGAGCCCCGCCCAAGCAGAAATAAGCCGGGAGTTACATCATCAACCTCCTCCGTCATCACCCTGTATGGCCACAAGGATGACATTGTGGCCCGCGAAGCCGCTGACATTTTAGCCAGAGAAATCAACAGAATAGTAACTGTAACAGCAGGAATCCATGTGGAAAACGCTACAAAAAAAGAGATAGAAACACTACTGGAAAATTCCAGACGCCTCACCAAAAAAATTATAGAAAAAATTAATTCGCTCACATAACCTCCAAACTTAAAGACACCCAAACACAGTGACGTTAACAACCACTTTGTTTACAAGTTTTTATCCAGACCGTTCTGACCCAGCGTTAACTTCTGTAACCTTGGGTCTTCCTCCCTCGAGTTTCATGGGGAGGTGTTTGCCCCAGGAACGGTTGAAGCAGGCACATTTATCTGTTTTTGGAGGAGGTTTCCCGCGGCAGTTACATTCTGCTCCTCCCTTTTTTGCGCTTTGGGCACCCTCATCAACCTATATTCATTCGGGCTTCTACCCCACATATCGAACATAGGCTTAAGATGCCTAGATAATTGTTGTGGTTGTGGGCATTAGTAAAATTAATGTGGGACAGTTCTAGAACTGTTTGACAGTTAGTTTCCCAAGTTAACAAACTTTTAAATAGATTCAGTTTTAAATCCCCATTTTAAGTAAAAACTTCATCGAAGGAAATAGCATTTTAGGAAAATTTACTGCAAGTCAGAGCTAGAGCAACCTTATAGCGCTTGGGAAAATGAAAAATTACCTAATCATCTCCGTATCTTTCACCGAAATTTGGAGTTACTGTTTCTTCACCAAGAACACCTCAGCTTTTTGTAAACGCTGCAAGATAAAACCATTGCAATTATAAAGCTAAAATTTTAATAACATTGTTATGCTATATGCCAATTACCGATATATATACTAGTTTTTTCCTAAAATATGGTTAAAGAATTTGGGAGGATGAGAATGAAAGGAAAGTTAAAAATATTTGCAGCCAGGGCTCTCATAGTGCTCACCCCCGGCCTGGGAACAAGCTATCTAGCGTTAGGGCCAGGTGCATTCGCGAACAGCAACTACTACTGCCCTGTCGGACTAGTTTATGCGACCCTTGAATGGCAAGTGAAAGCCTCTGCACCAGATCTGTCCTCCAGTCTAAATTTTCCTATCGACTTGGACATAGAAGCATTAACGGTGGAACAAATCGAACTCTACAAGCACAGCATTGAAGACGCCGTGAACAATGCCTTCATGAAGTGGCAGATACAAAAAATTCTTAGCGGGGAGCTCAAACCCTTCACCTCACCACCAGACAACGAATCAGTAAGAAACCTATTCTTCAAGTTCCTATCCCGAAACCCGGACTGCGCAGCACGCTTCGCACAATACGACCAAATGCTCTCCCGAGAGAACCAGCTTAGAACACCGGAGATAGTGCGTGAAGCTATACAGTCACTCCAACACGTAAACTTCATTGCACAGCAGGGTGAAATAATAAGTGAAGTGAACGTAACCAGAAATATAAATGGAACAAACTATTACATTGTAACCAGGGAATGCTCACTAACAATAGATGGAACCATCCAAAACATAACCAAAATAACCGTAATTACAGATGATGGAACAATAATCTCGGATCCTTACTTCCGCGTAGACCAGTTACCATTGCTCTGGCCGTGTCTCGTCTGGGTGTGGTGGTGGCCCTATTACGTTGGCTGGTGGGGTACAGTGATACTTTACGGATACGATTACTGGTTGCATGGACACTGGACTGCGGGGGTAGAAACAACTACACGTTTATATGAGGTATACAATAATCTCAGTTATGTTGAATTGAGTATACATGATTGGATTGGAATAATTCCGGGCGAAATTGTTACACTATGGGGATTGAGGGAACTTATTAAAACAGGGGTTAAAGTTGCGGTGAGTATGGTAGTATCAGCTATAGTTGCGGTATTTGATGCCGTTTGGCCAGTGGTTCTACATGGTTATCAGCAGGCAGTGTGGGCTAATTTTAACAACACAGCTTTATACAACTTTGCAAAAGACCCTTTTTGGGGTTGGCATGAGTGTGACTATTTCCATGATCCTATGAGTCCACCAACCTACGCCAATCCGCCATGTTGGGATGTGAATGATAGAATCGTATTTTATATTATGAATATAGATGGTGGTTTCATTGAAAAAGCTCCACTAGGCCAGTCGAATGTACTCCTTGTTCCGAGCAATCCGGCTACTACGCTTCTTTGGGACAGTTATAGGGATCTTATGGTCCAATGGAACCTTGCTTACGGTTTTAACCAATGGATGTGGTTAGCACCATACCAACCAGAGTATCCGCCGTCTCAAATCTAACACGTGTGTTCCCTACAAAGATAAGAATTTTTTACGCATACAGTACATAATTTACATTAAATACAACAAATTTAGCATTGATAGGTAGCCCTTATGGGTAATATTGGTATTACCCTTTCAATTAACTCTCTGTTTATCATGCCACGTTATCGGCGAATATACCAAAACCTGCAACTCAAACAGGGCGGCTTCAAACCGAAGAACACCTAGCCTTCCCCTCTTTTATAATTCATTTTTTGTCATGTTTAGAGTGCACACACCCTTTATCATTATATGTTGGAAAGTGCCCTGTTCGCAGTTCACCCGATTTTTAGAGGTATTGTCTTTTTAGGTTTTGGATTTCTTCTGTTATGTCTTTGACTGTTTTGGGAATTTTTTCTGGTTGGGGTATTTTGTCATAGTATTTTATTTCTGTGCCTACTATCGTTGAGATGACTGCTGCGATGCTTAGAGGCAGGGCTAGGAGGCTGTATCCTCCTTCCAGTATGAAGGTGGTTTTTCCTTTGCACACTTCTTTTGCTAACTGGAGGATTATTTGGGTTAGTTGGGCGTAATCTTCTGCCTGCAGGTTCATGTTTCCGACAGGGTCGCTGTAATGTGTGTCAAAGCCGAAGGAAACCACTAACATTTCCGGTTTGTAGTCTCTGATTATTTCTGGAAAAATTTGTTTGAACGCCCAGAGGTAGGCGTTTCCCCATGTTCCCAGGGGCAGTGGCACATTAATATTGTATCCCTTTCCTTCCCCATTACCTATCTCCTCCAGCCAGCCTCTTTCTATTGTTTCCATACCATACTCGTGAAAGGATAAGCAGAAAACAGTGGGGTCGGAGTAGAATATTTGGGACGTCCCATCACAAGCATGTGCGTCAAGATCCAATATTAGGACTCGTTTAATTTTTTTCTTTTCCTGAAGCCACTTTACCGCCACAGCGCAGTTATTAAAGTAGCACATTCCCTCCGAGTGCCCTATTCCAGCATGATGCCCAGGCGGGCGAATGAGAGCGAAGGAGGTTTCCACCTCACCTCCACTAACCTGTTGCACTGCCAATATGGCTCCACCAGCTGAAAGGCAAGCAGCCTTAAAAGTATCCTTAACTACAAAGCTGGAGGAACCAACTTCGCCGTAACCCAGCCCCGATAATTCACTAACCACATCAAAAAGATAAGGACTATGCACGCGCACTATATCTTCTCTGGTGGCAGGTTTGCAATCGAAAATTTTCAGGTTCGGGTTCTCCAGTAGACCGGAGTTTTTTAGGTATTCGCGGGTAAGCTTTATGCGGTTCGGATTCTCAAACGCCTCCATCCACGGCCTAGTAACCTCAGGAACATGCATCTCCTCAAAGGCCCTATGGGAAACCAATGCCAACTTCATAATTATTCCCCTGCCGCTGAAACAAAAATTTAGAAGGAGTCCCGAGTTTATCAGCTTTTTTCACTAAAAAATTTGGGCGTAAAAAGTTTTTAGTGCAGGTTTGAACCGAAAGATTGGAGTAGTCCTTCGCTACAAGTAACTAATGGGAAAAAAAATGAATGAAGAACTACTCCAGTTGTTTATTCTCGCTCTACCCATTTATGCTTTACTAACCGCCCTCATAATAACCCGACCTCTGGGAACAAGCCTAAACCTACCCCATACCCGCTGGGGAAAAACCCAC
>JAHAWU010000197.1 GCA_018383815.1 Candidatus Jordarchaeia archaeon
AAACATCGCAAAATACATCGCCCCACACACCACAAAAACAAAATCCAAGGAGGTGCCATGTTAAAAAAATTTTACTATTTATTACCCGCCCTCTCCGAAACCGTCACAGATAGAATGTGAACCCCTTCCGTGGGAAGGTAACCCTTCTCTTTTAAGCGAACCCGACCAATTCTCGGCAGCTGGATGGAATCCTTGAAAACTTTGATGGAGCCGGTGAGCCGGAAACTGTTGTTTCCGCGTTTCCTGCTCCGGAATTTGGGGTACCCGGCTCGTCCCTCGAAGAAGTTTTTGAACGCCTGCTCCAAGTCTCGCAGGGCCTCTTGAGGTGCGCACTTGGAAACCTGGTACATCCAAGGAAACTCGGTTCTCTTAAAGCCTGTTCAACTGGCGGTGTAGCTCTATGGCGTTTGGGGATTTTCCAGTCTTCTGGTATTCTTCCCTCTTCCGCGCAAGACCCCAGTTGTACGCGAACCTTGCGGCTCCGGCGTGTTTGAGTAGGGCGGTGCGCTGGACATTGTTGGGTTCCAGCTCGGTTTTGTAGGCCCGTTTAATTAACACCTTTAGCGGCCTCCATTGCCCGCTTGGCCCTGTTTCTCGCTTCCCTCATCCCGTACAGTCTTGCGCAGAAACTGGTCAAGACATCCTCCATGTCCTTGAGCCAGGTCATCTTTGCATTCGGTTTGGTTTATAACTTGCAACTGGCGGTTGGCGGCTGTCAGGGCGGCGGAGGTGAACTCCGCCCCGAACCGAGCCAGACGATCCTGGTGTTCGACAACTATGGTGGAGATGGATGGATCGGCAAGGAGTTGTAACAACTTTTTGCGGTGTCCATTTACCCCGGATCCAATTTCTTGGACTTCCCGGACTACGTTCAGGCCGTGGGCGGCGGCGTAGTCGCGTAGGCGTTGCATCTGCCGCTCCAGGTCCGATTTCTGGTCGGCGGATGAAACTCGGGCGTAGAGGGCGGTGTTTTTGGTTGTGGCTGGTGTTTCGTGGACGAGTATTGTTCCTGTGGGTAGTTGTTCTGTGGGTCGTGGGAATTTGCCGGAGCGGTAGAGGCGGTAGGCGGTCTTGTAGTCTATGCCGTGTTTCCTGGCTCAGTCAGCGAGTTTCATAGTATCACATGCCCATATATGGTATTATTTAGTATTAAATCTTTCTACTGTTGTGAACCCTTAAGAGGTGAATCCACCAATCACAACTTCACTCCACTCCAACTTAACTGGGCATAAAAAGTTTTTAGCGTATTTTTGGTACTGGGGCGTGTTTGGAGACAAATGTTCCCCTAGAAAAAAAGGGGTTGGGCTTCAATTGGGGTGAAGCTCTATGAAGCCTCCTTTTGTCAAAAGGAATAAGTGGGGAGACCCAAAACCACACACAAGAGGAAAACACAGAGCCCCAGTCCATAGACGCCTCCAGTGGCTTGCACTAAAAACTTTTTACGCCCTTTTTAACGAAATCTTAATTAGGCATCGTTTTTAATAGTACTAGTATGGCACTGTGAGGTGTAGGTGGTGGCGATGTGCTTTTCTCCGGGTTCTTTTTCATTGTGGTTTTGCCTGGGTTTAGTACATATCGTTGTTGCTTTTGGAAGATGCGGTTCATCACTTATCCTTCGCCGACACTCTGCTTTTGATTTTGCTTATAGGATTTTTGAGGTGGTCTGTGGTGCCGTTTAGGAAGGATGGCAGGGTTTTAAGCTGGTCTCATGAGGAGAATCCGGGTGTTGTTTGGAGTGTTCCCAATAAGGATGTTCCGAGTCTCAAGGATTACGAGAGGTTTGTTGTTGCGCCTTCTGAGAGGTGTTTTCGCCTCAGGGGTGGTAAGCTTGTCGAGGTCCCTGCTGGAACTCATAAGCTTGACGAGGAGGACAAGAGTCCCGGGGGTACTATCTACTGGTGTCTTGTGGACAAGGTTTGGGAGGTGCCCTTCGCTGTTCCTAAAGTTATGGGTCTCTACACTAGTGACAGTGTGAATATTGGTTTTCATGGCAGTGTCGAGTTTAAGATTACCGATCCTTTGAGTTTTCTGGATTCTCTGGTGGCTGAGAGAAAGACTTACACTGGTGACGAGTTTAGGGAGTGGGTCTCCAGGCGGGTGGTGAGTGCTGCTCGGGAGCTTGTGAGGCGGCACAGCGCTGAGGAGCTTCACCGGAGGGAGATGGGGAAGACTTACATTAACACAGTGATTACCGCAAGCATTTCTGATGAACTACAAATTTATGGTGTGGAGTTCCTCAACATAAGGATTGACGGTATTGTTCCACCCCTCAGGGATATTATGGATTGGAAGAGGATTAAGGCTGAGCTTGAAAATGCCGAAAGGGAGAAGAGCAGAATCAGACAAAAAACCGAGCAGCTTGATAAAGACTACTCTGAAGGGCAGATAAAAGCTGAGGAATACAGAGAGCTATCTAAGAAACACCAAGAAGAACTCAGGGAAACCAAAAATAAAATCCAAGAATTAACACTCAGGCTAGAAGCACTTGAACAGAGAATCCACTAAAAACCCAGCCATAACAAATAAAACACTCCCACAAACCATTGGCGAAAAAGCCCCGTAATAATTTTGAAGTTTTCTGCCATTTGTTTTCCCCAAAGAAAAAAGGGTTAATAAGCCTCATTTTCCCAAAAAAAGGCGTTTTTTACCTTTTTCACGGAGACCAATATAGGTAAACATACACTGAAAGCGTTTCAGATAAAGCATGAAAAAGTCTTTCATGGGAATAATTTACACAATCTACCCTTTTTTAAGACTTTTACCGAAAAAGAGCCAAAAATACCCCCTTCACTAACTCCAAAAAGACAAAAACTTCTCGAAACACTATAAACCCACCCAGGCGATAGATTCGCAGAATCCAGTGTTTTTGGGCCCTTTTTTCTGTGCTTCCTTAACTTTTCCCGAACCCTTTTTCGGGATTAGTGGGTTGAAACCTTGAAATTTGAGGAAAAATGTGGAAAAAATCTAAAATTATTAGGCCAATAAAGGAAAAAAGATTTTGCGAATCTATCGTCCGAAGCCTGGTCATCACTAACAACCGCATGGAAAACGTTTGGAGCCACCTGGGTGGAACGAGGGGTTTCAACCTTCTGGTGGCGGCGCTTGTGAGGTTCACGCTGGGAATCGGAGGACTGGTAGAAATCACAACAAAAGCAGCCCTATCACCACTACAATAAGATAGCGTGCCCCCCCAAATACCAAAAATGCACTAAACTTTTTATGCCCACATTTTTCATTCTTTCTTAAGGAGCGTAGCTTATGTAGGTTTTTTTGGTAAAAGAAGACTACATTAACCCTTTTTCTTTGGGGAAAATAGGTGTCAAAAAACTTTTCGGAATACTTGTGGGGGTGTGTTGGTGTTTTTCTTTTTTGGTGGTGGGCTGGTTTCGTTGTGGTTGGGGGTTGTGGTTTGTTTATTTGTTGGGTTCGAGTTTTTCTGTTGTTTTGTCTAGTTTTTGGATTATTAGGTTTTGGGTTATTTTTATGGCGTCTTCTTCTTTTATGTTGAGTTTTTGGGCTATTCTTGGAATGTCTACCTCTTTTTTGAAGTGTTTTGTTGCTTCTTCTGTGGCCCATTCCCAGCTCATTAGGGATTTTTTGTCTTTGGTGTGGATTGTTTGGGGTTTTTCTTTATCTGGAGGCTCGTTGGTGATTCCTATTACTTCGTCGGGTTTGAGTGAGAACTGTTTTGCGATTTCTTCGACTGAGATTTTTCCTCTCTTTTGGACTAGGTTTACCACTTCTTCCTTTAATCGGGGGGTTGGGATTCCGAGTACATCATATGGGAAGTGGGGTCGCTGCTTTCTTATTTCTAGAATTAGTGTGGGGTATTTTTCTTCTAGGCTACTTATGAAATCGTCTGGAGAGGAAATTTGACCTGTGGTTTTTCCATAGTTGATTAGGCTTTCAATGTTTCCGTAGGAGTTTAAAACCTCTTCAAATAGGCTTTGAGAGTTTGGTTCGAGGGACAGTTGGTTTAGAGACTCTAAGAATAGCCGGCAACTGTGAGACAGAAGCACTCCTAATACACGGGAAACACTATCGTCGCTGGTGAATCCCCCCAACTTAATGTCCTGCTCCACTTTGAAAAGCTGCGACCGGAGATCTAGAAGCCTCTGGAAATCACCCCCAGCTGGAGACAAGTTCCCCCACATTCCCAAAATTTTAGCAATCTGGTTACGGGCCCTCATGAGAATTCCCGAAATATCCTCGTAATTCCCCATTTGAACCACACTTATCCCAGTGAACCACCCCTTCGCTACCGCAAAGGGGCTTCCTACTTCAATAATAGAACTTGCGGAAACCCAGACAAGTTACCGCAGAGGTTCCCTCTCAACAAGCATCTTAAGGGCTGTCCCAGCCCCAATAAGCCCCTACCAAATATGTTGAGGAGCATTACAGTCTCAGCCTATTTCGCCACCACCAGAGTTCCAGCTCCCACAGCCTTAAACTCCAATAATAATAGAATATAACTACCATATATCTGTTTCGGCCCCACTGCTGTGTTGCATAATTAATGGTTCTGTATTTTTCGGCGTGTTTTTAGTGGTTCAAGTCACCTAAAAACTTTATCAAAGCACTGCACCCATAGTATGGCTATCCAACACAAGGAAAGAGAC
>JAHAWU010000196.1 GCA_018383815.1 Candidatus Jordarchaeia archaeon
ACAGGGAAACTCTACGCGTCAGGAAGCAGGGACTGCAAAAAACGCTTCAAGAAGTGGAGGAAAAACTCAAGTTAACAATCAACAAAACTATAAACAAATCACCATATACTAAATAGTAGACTCATTGGCTGGGTAATGCTTATTAGAGGTTTTTGTTGATAGCATGATTTGGGATGAAGGTTATGGATTACGAGTTGTATGTGGGGACTAGTGGCTGGATGTATAGTTGGAATGAAGGTGGCACTTTTGACTGGTATTTGGCTAATTCGGGTCTGAACTGTGTGGAGCTTAATGCCAGCTATTACCGTTTTCCATTTCGGAACATGGTTGCAAGTTGGGTTCGCAAAACGCCTGCAGGCTTCAGGTGGGCGGTAAAGGTTAACCGCTACGTTACCCACGTTTTCCGATTCGGCGAGAAAGCAGTGGGCACCTGGATTAAGTTTAGGGACTTATTCCAACCTTTGGATGGGAGTATAAATTTCTATCTTTTCCAGCTTCCTCCATCTGCGGTTCCCAGAGAAAAAACATTGGAGAATCTTGAGAGGTTCGCTGCCGAGGCGGATTTGGGGGAGAGGTTTGCTCTGGAGCCCAGAAACATCGAATGGTTCGATTCCAGGTGGGTTTCTTGGGCTGAAAATCTAGGTGTGACCCTGGTTTCAGTTGACGCCCCAGAACTGCCCAGAACCATTTTCCACGTGGGGGGAGTAGTTTATTTGAGAATGCATGGCAGAACCGACTGGTACTCACACAGATATACTGAGGAGGAGCTTGAGGAAGTAAAACAAAAAATTTTACTGGTTAATCCAAAACGCGTGTTTATATTTTTTAATAATGACCATGCTATGCTGGATAACGCTCAATCCATGTTCAATAAACTGATGAAAAAATAATTATACCCCCAAGTAAAATGTTAGTTTAACTTAACGTTCACGGCTAGTTAGTTGGTTCGTATTGCAGGTTGGTTCCTATGTATTACCACTTGTTGCTTACTAGGCGCTGCAATCTTAACTGTGTTTACTGCGGGGGCTCAGAGGAGTCCTTCAGCGATGCCGAGGTTCAGTACAGCTTGGAAGACCTCAAAAAATTTATTGAAAAGGATCCAGAACCAGTGATTGCCTTTTATGGTGGGGAACCCCTGCTCAGAATCCCACTAATGAAAAAAGTAATGGACACCATTCCGGCTAAACATTACATTCTGCAAACCAATGGTTATTTCCTAGATAAAGTTGAGGGAGACTACTTGAGAAGGTTTCACTCCATACTTGTTTCCATAGATGGGAGGGAGGAGACCACAGATTATTATAGGGGTAAAGGAACATACAAAAGAATCCTAGAGAATGTGAGAATGGTGAGGGATAGAGGCTTCCGGGGGGATGTTATTGCTAGGATGACTATTTCTGAACACTCAGACGTTTATGAGGATGTAACCCACCTATTGAAACTGGAGAATCCGTCTTTTGACCATGTGCACTGGCAGCTGGACGTAGTTTGGAGCAAGGAGGGTGAATGGCACAACTTCGACGAATGGGTCAGAAACTCCTATAATCCGGGAATATCAAAACTGGTAAAAGACTGGTACCGAGAGATGGAGACAAGGGGAAAAGTTTTGGGAATAGTTCCCTTCATCCCCGTGATGAAAACTATTCTCACAGGTGAAAAGAGTCTTCTCCGATGCGGTTCGGGAATCGACTTCTTCGCCATAAATCCCTCAGGAAAAATCAGCGCCTGCCCAATATCCTGTGAACCAGATTTTATAGTAGGAGACATTTGGAACTCCCAACCCACGGAGCTTAGGAACAAATTGATGGTGGGGCCTCCATGCCCGGAGTGTGAGGTTTACTGGATTTGTGGCGGACGCTGCCTATATGCCAACATTAAGAAACACTGGGGAGAGGAGGGATTCAGAAAAATCTGCAAAATAGTAAAACACTTAATAGGGGAACTCCAACAAATTAAACCAAAAATAATGGAACTGCTAAAAAAGAAAGTAACACGCCCAGAAGAGTTCAACTATCCCGAAATCAACAACTGCTGTGAAATAATCCCATAGAAGACACTGCTAACTTTGTGTTACCTATTGTGCTGTTTGTTTTTGTGCTTGTTTCAGCCCTTTTTGTGACCAAACATAGTAATCTCCATTAAACCCGTTTTTCGCGGATTTGTGAATCCTTCGGTGGGATTGCTGGGCTTCTCATCACCACACTTCCAGCTTTTTGAGAGAGAGTGGACGCCGTGCCAGTATAAACGCAAAGCATCCCCAAACAGTTTGAGAAAAGCTCAATCATCCAAATAGCCTCGCAGAATCTGCGAAATATCGGTTTAAAATACGGTTTTAGTCCTCCATTGAAATGCTTGCAACAAACTTACGACAGGTAAAAATAGGTTAATTGTACCTTAGAGAAAAGAATGGTTATTTAAAAATGGCTTCCAACCCAAAAACCATTAACCCCAATAAAAGAAGACATTAATAAGAAAAACCACTTTATGCCCCAATTGACAATCGAAGGAGTAAACTATAACTAGAAGGTATGTGTAGGAGGATAAAAAAATATGCTCACGTAATAATTTTGAAAAGTCTTTGTCATCTAGTGACTACAAAAAACGGCTAAAAAGGTCTTTACCACCTGAGACATTACTTTATCCTCCTTTCCCCTTACAAATATAATCTAAATGATAGGAAACTTACGAGTTATTACGTTTTTATTTAAGGAGCGAAGCTTATAGGAATTTAGTTTTTAGAGTGTATTTAGGCTCCTGAAAAAGGGGGGAACACACACTCATCTATCAACGGAAAAGAATACATTATTGTATTATTTTTGCTAGTGCTCTTAGTTCCCTGCTTTCGTCTGGATATTCCGTGTTTAGGAGTTTCCAGTCTATTCTTCTGCGAAATCTTTTGAGCAAGATCTCGATGTCCTCCCTGTCCTGTACTCTTCCAGATCTGTACTTCATCACCAAGAGGTGTTCCAGTCTTGGTACCCTAACTTCACTGCGAACCACCTTCAACAATACGCTCTCAGAGTATATTTCCGTGATGGGTATTCCGTTAACATCGTGGAAGAATAAGTCTACCTTCACTCCATGTGGGGTATAATAAACATATTTTCTCCTCTCGTAAAACTTGTTTATCTTTCCCTCCTTAACTAGCCTGTCAATAGTGTCTTCTCCAACTGTGGTGGCGACATCAATCTCCCTAGTAGTTCTATGCGCACCTTTCCAGCCAAGATGTGCAAACACAGCAACAGCCCCAATAAAAACCACTCTGCCATCAAAAACAATATTCAAATACTCAACCTCATCCTTAAGCAACCTAATATTCAACCTTAATCCCTCCCGCCTCCAACTAATTGAACTCTCTTCAAACCTGCTCTACTCCAGCCACTCCTTTCACCCTTTCTCATAACTGAATTCAAATCTTCAAGAACCTTTTCCACAAGCTCCACAGGGAAGGATGCTCTAACTCTCAATTTATGACTGTAAAGTAGCTCTATTGCTATAGCGTCAAGCCAGCTTCTGCCTCCCCGTGCGATACAGTCAAGATAAGTCCTCTCAATAGGATTTTGAAACTCTCCTATCTTGGGCAGTACATAAACCAACTCTTCACCGGCGCCAAAAATATTGCCCTGATCTGCACCTCCTAATCTGCACTTTACCTCTTCTAGGCTGTCAGCATAAATGTATAGATTTTTGGGGGTCTGATACCCCGTGAGCTCCCAAGCCTTCCAGTCCAGAGTCACGAATAGGTCTTCCCTATAATTGAGTATTTTTTTGGAGCACCTAATGGATTCGGCTTCTACAAATGCTTTGAGCGATGGGAGGATTGATTCGATAACGTACATTGGTTGCCATATTACATCAATGAAGGCTACCCATCCCTTAGCACTGCCTCGGACGAAACCGTGTTTTTTAAGTACTGTTAGAGCCCTGCTTAGAGTCGCCTTAGAACCAGCAACTTTAACAAGGCTTCTAGTATCTATAACCATTCTGGGTTTAACCCTTTGAACAAGCGACACAGCACTATAAATATCCAAGTTAAACACCAAATTATAAATCAGACTTCTAATATATAAGTTTCATTTTTGAAACCAATAGTCACAACTTTTCAAAGAAAAGAAAAAACGAAATCCTGTCACCCTCGATTTTATCACAGAAAACATATTTTATTAACTGAAAAATTCACTTACATGATGAAGCAAGATAAAATCGCTTCTAAAAGTTGATTACTATTTTATTTTGTGACATTTTCGGGCTTAGAGTGATTAGATGGGTTCTGCGTAGAAAATTCTTGAACGGACAAAATGCCCATGGCTGATGTGATTTTGCGCTTGGTAGAAGGAGCGTTGTCCGCTAGTTTTACAAGTTATTTCCCATTAAAGAGGACCAAGTGCCCCCCCAAAAGAATCACCGGTCTTCCTCCGGTGCTCACAACAACATTAAGAGTCGGAAGAACAAGAAACGATTTTTCATCTTTTATCTGAAATGTTAAGCGTATACGGGTTTATCTGAAAAGCGTAAAGTATGGGGGCTTGTTTAAGAAGCGGAGATTATTTATGTTTTTTAGTCTCTATATTTTTAAGATTTCCTGTAGTTTGAGGAGAGAAGGCGCCTTAAATATGTGGGTTGTTGGGATAG